>NZ_AP027923.1:300000-600000 GCF_030296835.1 Pseudoalteromonas sp. MM1
AAATTGTAACCATTTAAGTGCTGATTGCGAGGATGTAACTTGTTGCTGTTTGATTTTGATTTCATAGCTTAAATTTAGCAATTAAATAATGATGCAAGTGTATCAAATGCTTAGATCAAAAGTGTAACCATTTACTTTAGAATTAGCATCGTAACTGGTAGGATGAGTGTGTAAAAATAATTAAGGAAAATTTGTGGCAATCACTCAGCAATCACATTTTGTTCAACTAGCCGATCAGCAAACTTTGCATTTACGCCGTATCGCGAACGTTAATAAAGCAGGCCCGGTAGTGTTTTTAATGCATGGAGCAGTAGAAAACGGCAAAATTTTTTATACTCACAGTAATAAAGGTTTAGCGCCTTTTTTGGCGGAGCAAGGATATTGTTGTTATGTAGCAGATCTGCGTGGGCGTGGAGAAAGTAAGCCGCTCATAACTCGCCATTCAAAATATGGCCAAACAGAGGCCATAGTTGAAGACATCCCTGCTTTTATTAATCATATTGAACAACTCGAAGGTCAAAAGCCCGATTATTGGGTCGCTCACTCATGGGGTGGGGTGTTAATGAACAGCGTGTTTGCGCGCTTTCCTGAGTATTTAAAAGACGTGAAAGCCTGTGCTTATTTTGGCTCTAAACGTTCTTTATTTAACAATCACCCTAAAAAGTTACTACAAGCAAATGTAATTTGGTACTTTATGGCGCCGATATTGGCTAAAAAGCACGGTTATTTAAACGCCAAAGGCTATAAGTGGGGCAGCGATAACGAATCGCAAAAGTCGCATTATCAAAGTATGCAGTGGGCTAAAAAAAGGCCATGGGTTGATAGCGATGATGGCTTTGACTACGCAAGCGCGTTAGCTAAGCTGCATGTACCCCCTACACTTCATGTTGGTGCAGTAAACGACAAAGCTCTCGCACAGCCGATTGATATTAAAAAGTTTATAGCAGAGTCCGGACCTGGCAAACAAACCTTAAAAATTTATGGTAAGCGCCATGGTCATAGTGTCGATTACGATCATATTAATATGCTTACACATCCGCAGGCACGGGATGAGCAATTTAAAGATGTGGTTGACTGGTTTAATGAGCACAGTTAAGCCATTAGGCTTATTCAAATTGTTTTAACAGCGGAGTTTTATAGCGCTCCCAATGCGCAAGTGCCTGTGTATTAATTGGCTGCCTAATGGCTTGTTTGCTTAGTGTGCTAACCGCAGCCTTGCGCTTATAAAATGCTAAGCATTGCGGCTCATACTCACACCCTAAAAACGAAAATAAAGCACTTAGCTGCGCCTTAGGCTCAACAACGAGTTGCTCATAATGAATATCGTATAGCGGTAATGAGGGCAGGCTGTGCCAATGATCCATTAATTTTGCATACAACGCATGGTAAAGTTTGAATTCTTTTAAATCACAAAAGTACGGCTCATTTTCGGCAAAGTAGTTACTGAACACCGAAAAAGCAGTGGCGTTAAAATTCCTACTTAAATTAATAAATTTAGCATTAGGGAACAGCAAGTAAATTAAGCCCAAAGACTGATAGTTACTCGGTAGCTTATTAATAATGAAAGGGCGTACAGGCTGTGCTTTTTTTAATTCTTCAATATAAATGTTGCGAGCTTTTGCTATTAAATCGCTACTAAGTCCGCTTAAACATTGCGGGTATGGAGTTTGTGTTTGCTGCTCTATAAACCCCACTACTTGATTACCAATACTCGTGTTTTCACCTAGCGTAGTAAATTGTGAATGATTAGCCATCATTTGTTCAAGTAAGGTTGATCCGCTACGGGGCATACCCATTATAAACACGGGTGTAATAGTACCACTGAAAGTGTGATCGGCAGATGCAATTAGCTGTTGCGTATTGTGCCCTATAATTTGTTCATAAAAAGGCACTAAGTCACTGGTTTTAAAGTGAGTAAGTTTTTTTTGAAGTTTGTTGGCAAGCACATAGTAGTTAAATGCTTGTGCTGTATCATCTAGTTTGTCATAGCTTTTACCTAACGCGTAGTAACACACCATTTTTAAACGCACGTTATTAGTTTGCGTTAAAAAATGGTGTAGGTTGCTCACATAATTATGTTCTTTATTAAATCGGCCTAGCTGTACTAATTCAAATAAAATATAGGCAGTTACGGGATATAACCCCATGCTTAGTGCATGCGCAAATGTGGTGTGTGCTTTGTCTAACTCGCCGTAGCTTAAATAATGCTGAGCTAAATAATAATGAGGCTCAGGGTTATGGCTTGCGAGGCTTTTAGCATATTCGAGTACTTTAAGCGCATCATCAGGGGAGTGCACGCTATTAAATGCATCGGCAAGCGCATGTAAAGGCTCCAGCATGTGAGGCAAACGTTCGCATGCTTTTTGTAATAAGTATACTGCTGCATCATAGCGCTCTAACCTAAGTGCTATCCTGCCTAAACCAAATAAAGCTTCACCGCTTTGCGGGTTACTATTTAAAATTGCTTTAAAATGAAACTCGGCTTCTTTGAGTTTGTTTTCGTGTAGTAGTTGGTTGGCTTTTTTAATTAGCATGACGCGGCATTATTGTTTTTTTAATTAATATAAAATAAAAAAGGCGAAATGTCTTACCATTTCGCCTTGGTTTATCATGAAAAAATATTAGAAAGTATAGGTTGCTTTCGCGTAGTAGAAGCCACCGTTAATACCGTATGGAGATGTTTCGTAGTATTGGCCACCCCAGTTATTGTTAGGGATACCCGTACGGTCTTCAAAATCAAGTTTTTCAGCGTCTTGGTCAAAGATGTTTTGTGCACCTACCGAGAAACTAATAGACTCATTTAGGAAGTACGTTATTTCAGCGTCAATAGTTACTGCTGCGTCAGCTGTTTTTGCTGTTGCATCGTAATCTACGTGAACACCTTGGTATTCGCCGTAGTAGTTAGCACGAGTAAATAACGAAATTGATTCCCATTGTTGGGCCCAAGTAAGCGTTGCACGGTGATTTGGTAAATCTTCTTCTAAACGCTTAACTTTAAATTCACCGGTAATGTCGCTGAACTTAGTTACTTCAGTTTCATTCCAGTTATAAGCAAGGCTAAATGTAGAGCTTCCGCCTAGCATGTCAGCTGTGTAGTTAGCAACTAAGTCAATACCTTGCGTTGTAGTATCAAAGTCATTAGTGAAAAAGCTTACTTGCGCATAGCTTTGTGCATTTGCTACACCAGCGGCTTCTAGCGTATCTTTGTCTTCTTGGCTAAGTACGATTTTTTCTGATTGGCTGATACGATCTTCTACTTCAATATTGTAGTAATCAAGCGTTACAAATAAATCACCAATTGTGTATACCGCGCCTAATGTGTAGCTTTGAGATTCTTCAGGTGTTAGCTCTGTACCGCCTAGTTGCACAGCAATTGGGTTTGTAGGTGGTAATAATGCAGAATCTTGTAGCACACCGTCACTTAAGTTGGTTTGTACGTTACTAACGTTCGCTTGGCCAACAGTAGGGGCGCGGAAGCCTGTGCTTACAGAGCCACGAATATTTAAGTCTTCTGTAAGGTGGTACTGTGCCATTACTTTGTAGTTTGTTGTAGAACCAAAGCTGTCGTAATCTTCAAAACGTACCGCAAGGCCCATTAAGAACTCTTCGGTAAATGGTGCTTCTACATCAACATAGGCAGCGTAGTTACGACGTGTGTATTCGCCGGCATCAGAAGGTTTAAAACCAGGAAAACCGTTAGAGCCAATACCAAAACCTTGCTCAGTTAAAGGACCTGCAGTGAATGATGCTTCATCACCAGAAATAACAGTGAATGTTTCTTCGTGCCATTCTAAACCACCGGCAATATTTACATCGTACGCAAGGTCAAAATCAAAGCCTTTAGAAAGGTCAAAGTTAAAGTTTTTCTCTAGTTGCTCGTATTTACCCGGGCTAAAATCACGCGGGCTGTCTGCACCTAATGAGGCATTAACTGTGTCGTAAATAAAGTAGCGAGATTCGTTTAAACCAACTGTACCGCTTAAATCGTAAAATGCATCTTTAAGGAAACCACCCGTGAACATACCCTTTGTACCAATGGTTAAAGAGGTGTCGGTGATATTGCCACCAAAGTTAGGTGTAAAACCACCAGGGATCACTTCGTTAAATGCAAAACAATCAGGGTTGTTAGCAACTCCGCTAATGTAGTCTGGGTTATCAAGTACGTTATCGTCAATCGCGATAGTAGGACAGTTAGCGCTCATGTCCTCTGTTAAATCGGCAACAAGCAGAGTTTCACCGCCATCGTTTGAATAAACACCTGGGCGGGTATGCGGGTTACGGTAGTAAAAGCCACCACGTACATCACGCTCAGAGTAGTTACCAAACATATAAAATTCAGAGTCGTTTGTTAGTTCTAACCCAACGTTACCAAAAATTGAAATGTCGTCATCAACTTCAGGGGCACCCCACACTTGTGCAAGAGATGAAACGTCTGGTACACCTGCAGCGGCAAGTCCTGCGGCATCAGGGCGTTGCACTGATCGGCTTGTTGCGTCCGCTGTTTTGTATTGAAAACTTAAGTTAGCAAAGCCGTTATCGGTAAATGGTAAGCCTACGTTACCCGATATCTGTGTTGTATCACCATCGCCTTCGTAATATTGACCTTGACGAACTTCAAGCTTACCGCCTTCAGAGGCATCTTTAAGTTGGAAGTTCATTACACCTGCGATTGCATCAGAACCATATTGTGCTGCTGCGCCATCGCGTAGTACTTCTACTTGCTTAAGTGCAATGCTAGGAATAACTGAAATATCAGCGCCTTGTGCACCATCATTAATACCACCACCTAAAAATGCAATGACAGACGCGCGGTGACGACGTTTACCGTTTAAAAGAACTAATGTGCTATCTGAAGGTAGGCCACGTAAGTTAGCTGGGCGTACAAGTGATGCGGCATCACTGATTGGGTTTTGATGAACATTAAAAGAAGGAACAGAGCCTTTTAAAAGTTCAAGCATATCGGTGTTGCCAGATTTTTCTAATTCTTCACCGCCAATAATATCAATAGGAACTGGTGAATCACCAATAGAGCGGGGTGCTGAACGAGTACCCACTACGGCTATTTTTTCTACATTTTTATTAACTTTGGTTTCGCTTTCCTCTGCTGCAATAACAGAGCCTGACATAAACAAACCAGCAGTGGTTGTTGTAGCTAAGGCAAATTTAACTGCCTGATTTAGCGCATTACTTTTAAGTTTCATTCTAATTTTCCCCAGTTAGAATATATTTTGTATGTAATGTGTTAATTAACATTACTTATTTTGTATTTTTGGACGTGTTCACATGGGGGAGTTAAAAGGCCAACCTACTTGACTTCTTAAAGCTAAAAGCCCACCTCATGTGAAGTCCTATGTACAGCCTATACATAAAAAACTTTGAGAGCAATTAATAATTAACTCTTTAATAACAAAAAGTTCAAAATAAAATAAATTTGCAACAATGGTGCAGTATGTAACTAATTTGAACTAATAAAGTGCGGTTTTGACGATTTTTGGAAGATTTAATGCGCTTTGTAGATAACTTGATGTTATCAATTTGTTTATTTTGTGGGTTTTTTGAGAGTGTTTTGGGCCTGCCATTGACGGTATTTCTCTTTGTATTCATCCCACACGCACGGGCAGCAGCTGCCTCCGCCACAGCATTCATCAGGCTTTGGTTTTTGGGGTTTGTTGTGCGCTATTACTTGTTTGTTTTGCATTATAAGGAGCTTGTAAGCACTAATTTAGTGCAAAAGAGTAAAGTATGAGGCGGATTAAGTAAATTATTCTTGTGTAAAACCGCCTATATGTGAAAATACAGACTATGCGATTATATAAAGTTATTCACCGTGCGCCTTGGCGGGTAGTTAAAATTAGTAAAAAGCGCCAACAGCTTCGCTTTCGTCGTGCAATGGTGGCGCTAAAAATTGCTCTTGCGCAAGAAAGGCAAGAAACCATAGAAATGCTCACCATTTATAGGCGTTACACGCAAGGGCAAACCAGTAAAGAAGAGTTAAAGCGTGCTAATGAGCAGTTTGTAGATATTTTAAAAGGGCTTGGCTTAGGTGTATTTGCCGTACTGCCGTTTGCCCCTATTACTATTCCATTGGTTGTAAAGCTAGGCAAAATGGTAGGTGTAGATGTATTGCCTAGCTCGTTTAACATTAATAAACCCGTTAAAGAGCTAGACGCTGAAATAGTTAAAGAGGATTTAAAACAACACACTAAAGCGCCAAATAAAGAATAAATTTGGCTAAAATTAGCTATACCTTTTAGCCGGTCTTATTGGTATGCTTTGAGCTACCATTTTTTATTATATGAGCTTTTTAATGAGTGCATTACTTCGTCATACTTCTTCTGGTATTCCCTTATCTTTTATTCTTAAAAACGAGTTAACTGACTGGCAATCACAACAACCGGCTTTTATCCAAACATGGTTAACAAATAGCGGCTTTGAAAAGCAAGGATTAGCGCTTGTGCCTGACGTGCAAACCGGCGAGCTAGGCCACGTTTATTGTTTATTACAAAACCAAGATGATTTTTGGGCCGCAGGCGAGCTTGCAAATAAATTACCGCTGGGCACGTATCAAATTCAAGGCGATGATGCCTTTACAGAGCAAGTCGCACTTGGTTTTGTGTTAGGCGGCTATGAATTTAGTGAATATAAAGAAAAGCCAACTGCCAAAGCACAATTAGCCATTGCTGATGAAGCGCTGTATCAACGTATTAAGCAACAAGCTGATGCCATTTATTTAGCGCGTGATTTAGTAAACACACCGGCAGTAGATATGATGCCGCAGCATTTATCGCAAGTAATGGAAGATTTAGCCAATAATTACAACGGCGAATTTACCCAGTGGATTGGCGATGAGCTACTTGAGCAAAATTACCCAACAATACATATGGTAGGTCGCGCGAGCGAAAACAAACCGCGTTTACTTGATTTAAAATGGGGCGCAAAAGATGCACCGCTTATAACCTTAGTCGGTAAAGGGGTATGTTTTGACTCTGGCGGGCTTGATTTAAAACCAAGCTCGGGCATGCGTAACATGAAAAAAGACATGGGCGGAGCAGCGCATGTTATTGCATTAGCACAATTAATTATGGCGGCTAACTTACCAATTAGATTGCGTGTTTTAGTGCCTGCGGTTGAAAATGCGGTATCGCGAAATGCATTTCGCCCAGGGGATGTAATTAAAACGCGTAAAGGCATTATGGTTGAAATAGACAATACCGATGCAGAAGGGCGTTTAGTGTTGTGTGATGCGCTTAGCGAAGCACAAAACGATAACCCTGAGCTAATTATTGATTTTGCGACCCTTACCGGTGCTTGCCGTGTTGCTTTAGGTACTGAGCTACCGGGCTTTTTCTCAACAGAGCGCGATGTAGCAAATGGTATTATTGATGCCGGTATGGATGTAAGTGACCCTGTATGGCAATTACCTTTATTTGATCAGTACAAAAGCTTTTTAAAGAGCGATGTAGCCGATATGGCTAATTGTGCCAGCACACCGTTTGGTGGGGCCATCACCGCAGCGCTTTATTTAAAAGAGTTTGTAGAGCCAACCACTCCATGGGTACATTTTGATGTAATGGCGTGGAATTTACGTGCTTTACCTGGGCGCCCAACAGGCGGTGAAGCGTTAGGGATTCGTGCGGTATTTAATTACTTGCAAAGCCGCTTTAAATAAACCTTGTTATACGAGGGTTATACCTCGTATAACTCAAGTGGCAGGTTATCTGGATCGGCAAAAAAGGTGAATTTTTTGCCGGTTATTTCATCCACTCTTATCTCTTCCACAGTTATATTTTGTGACTCTAAATACTGCTTTGCTTGGGCAACGTTTTTAACTTTAAATGCTAAATGCCTTAAGCCTTGCGCTTCTGGGTAGCTTGGTCTTGCAGGTGCGCCATCAAACGAAAATAACTCTATTTGGCTGCCATCAGGCATCGCTAAATCTAATTTATACGAATTACGCGCGGCCCTAAAGTGCTCGTTAATAACTTTAAGTTTAAGTATGTTGCTATAAAAGTGCTTAGAGCGAGCGTAGTCACTGCAAATAATAGCAGCATGATGAATGCCTAATAGTTCCATTTAGTGAGTCCCATATAGTTAGTTCCTTAATTTCATTGTCCTTAAAAAAAACGCACCAAAAAGTGCGTTTATGTATAGCTTATTACATGTACTTTTAGCTTAGCTCAGCGTCTTTACAGGCTTTAACTGCGGGGGCTACAAGCTCAAGGCCTGTTAGCTCACACGGTGGTAAGGTTGCATCACTTACTTTAATCGGTGTTACACGCTCGCCCCATTTTATGTAGCTTGCTGCCCACGTTAAACCGGCGCCAAATGCAGCCGACATAATATTTGAATGTGGCTTAATTAAGCCTTGCTCTACGGCTTCACATAATGCAATAGCAATTGTAGCCGCGGAGGTATTACCGTAGTCAGCAATGTTTACCATTACTTTTTCATCAGGTACTTTTAAACGATGCTGAATTGCCTGAATAATACGTAAATTAGCTTGGTGTGGCACTAATACGTTTATGTCATCAAGGCTTAGATTGGCTTGCGTTAATACATCATCACACGCTTCGCTCATGCCTTTAACAGCACGTTTGAAAATTTCACGGCCTTCAAAGAGTAAGTCAGATGGGCCAATTGGCTCATATTTATTTAAATCACTACCAAAGTTAGTGATATGCAAAATGTCTCTGTCTTCGCTGTCGCAACCAGTTTTAGTACCAAGCAGGCCTGCAGGTGTGTCTGCGGCTTCAAGCACTACTGCGCCTGCGCCATCTCCAAATAACACTGCGCTGTCACGGCGTGCCCAGTTTACATACCAAGTCATGCGCTCGGCAGCAATAACCACGGCCTTTTTAATCATACCTGCTTGAATTTGTGCAGTAGCTGCTTGAAGGGCATATAAAAAACCAGAACACGCAGCATTGGTATCCATAGCTGCAGCGCCGGTTGCACCAATATTTTTTTGTACTAAAGACGCGGTATTGGCCACTACGGTAGAGGGGGTACATGTTGCTAAAATAACTAAATCGATATCTTTTGCGTCAACCCCTGCACAATCAATGGCATGTTTTGCAGCAACGGTTGCAAGCTCTGCGGTGTTTACATGGCTAACCCTACGAGATTTAATACCAGTACGTGTTGTGATCCATTCATCGTTGGTATCAACTATTTCGCTAATTTCATCGTTGCTAATGCTTGCTGGTGGAATGCATTTACCCCAACCAGTAATATGTGCGTAGGCCATAATGTGTTCTCTTAAATGGTGGTCTGACGTGTATTGCTAATGGAGGAGTTATATCAAAAATTGCCCTTTAAGAGAAGTTATTAACCTGTTTTGTCTCTTAAAGTTTAAATTTACTGTAATTTTAAATGCCCGTTGCTGCATTTATAAATATAACCGTTCGAATTTAAAGCAAATAAAGGTATTATTAACTTAGGTCTGTACTGATAAAAGGGAAGTGTATGGGTAATAAAATTAAAGCATCGCTATTTAATCACTTAATTGAGTCTGAGCGGCAATTATTAGACCCAGAAGTACGCCAATCAAGCCATGCATTAAATGCCTTGCTTGATGATGAGTTTATTGAAATTGCAGCTAATGGCACCGTATTTGATAAGCAGCACGTACTAACCCGTTTACCTACTGAGGTTGTTCCACAGTTTTATAATCAGCACTTTAAAGGGCGAATGCTTAGCGATGATGTAGCACAAATTAGTTATCAAGCGGCTTACAGGCGCTCTGCCCGAAGTGAGTTTAATTATTCCCTACGTATGTCGCTTTGGCGCAAAAGTAATGAACAGTGGAAAATGGTATTTCATCAAGGAACGCCGTGCGCGCTTTTTACTATATCAATGGATGATTGACTGCTTTTATTAACGTATTAAATTTTATAGGTAAACCGCATCTTGTTTATGCAAACCGACCCGACCATTAGCCGCCTTTTACTGCTGCGAAGTGGTGCCATTGCCGTGCAGTTAATTGCTGTACTGAGCGTTTATTTTTTATTAGAACACCAAATAGCGTTATTGCCCTTATTAGTGGTAATTGCGATAGAGGCTATATTCCAATTAGTGAGCGTATTTGCCTATCGAAATGTAAGCCAAGCTCGCCCCGTTGGTATGTTGATGCAGCTCACTGCTGATGTCCTGTTTTTAACTATTTTGCTCTTTTTAAGTGGCGGCGCAACTAATGCGTTTGTATCGCTATTATTGTTACCTATTATGATTGCAGCTGTAACACTACGTGAAAAAGGACTCGCTTATATCGCCGTGCTTGCTATTGCCGCTTATAGCTTTTTGCTAATTAGGATGCCCGATCACAGTATGCATCAAATGAACATGAGCGGGCACTTTATAGGCATGTGGGTAAATTTTGTTTTAAGCGCAAGTGTAATCGCCCTTGTTATTGGTGCTATGAGTAGAGCATTAAAAGAGCGCGAACGTACAATTGCTAAAGCTCGCGAGCAACAATTACGTAACGAGCAACTGGTAACCTTAGATGGCGCCGCTGCACAAATAACCCATCAACTCGCTACACCCATCGCTAACTTACAATTACTATTTGAAGAGCTTTTAGAAGAGCAACCGAGTAACCCTGTTGTTGTGCAAATGCAAACACCGCTCAGGCAATGTGCGTCGCAATTAAACGACTTTAGAAAGCTTTCTGCGCAGCTTCGTAATAAAAATACCAAAGAGCACACAACAGTTAGCCAATTGCAAACGCAAATTACCGACACACTATTACTGCAATACCCAGATCAGCACATTAATTGGTTAAGTGAGCCAATAGCAGCCACCCTAAAAAGTGATGCAATGCTATTACCTGCCATACTTAATTTGCTACAAAATGCATGCATTGCTAATCAAAAAAATAACCAAAGCCAGTTAGAGTTAAGCTGGCAGCAAAATAATCAACATAGTGAATGTGTATATCTGCTAATTCGTGATTTTGGCAGCGGTTTTAGCCAATCACAATTAGCAGAGCTTGGCGGGCAACTTATGCCTAGTAGCCAAGGTATGGGGCTTGCGGTATTGCTTTCTAATGTAACGTTTGAGCGCCTAAACGGCTCGCTTACTTTGTATAACCATGCGGGTGGCGGGGCGGTTGCTAAAGTAAAATTAGCCATAGCAAATAATGAGCAGTCACTTACATGAAATTACTTATAATTGAAGACGATATAAACTTAGCCAGCACACTCGCTAGGCGTTTAACAAAACAAGGCTTTAGTTGTGAGGTTGCACACAACCAAAGTGATGCATTACTTAGTGCACGTAAACACTTACCCGATTTTATTTTGCTCGATATGAAATTGGGTGAAGATAACGGCCTTGCTTTAATTAAGCCCCTTCGCAGCTTATTAGCGCAGGCGCATATTGTATTACTAACCGGATTTGCAAGTATAGCCACCGCAGTAGAAGCCATGCGTTTGGGCGCTGACGACTACCTAACTAAACCCGTTGATATGGCCACATTATTAAAGGCGCTAAACAATGATTTAAATACGCAAAATGCGAGCTGTATTGCAACACCGGTTATGTCGCCAGAGCGTTTAGAGTGGGAGCACATTCAGCAAGTACTGCATAGTAATAATGGCAATGTGTCGGCCACTGCGAGGCAGTTAAATATGCATAGGCGCACATTGCAGCGTAAGTTACAAAAAAAGCCGGTTCAGCAGTAACCGCTTAGGGGTATAAAATGAGTGATGATGCGGCTTTATTAATGCGTAATCAAAAAATTATATTATTCGATGCGCAGTGTAAATTATGTAGTGCGTGGTGTAATTTTATAATTAGTAACGATGCCAATGTCATTTTTAAACTATGCAGCGTGCAATCTCCAAAAGGTGCACTGCTATTAACTCACTTTGGTTTTTCAACCACGCAATACGCCTCAATGGTTTACCTACAAAACGGCAAAGCGTACACGCAAAATCATGCTTTTTTTGAAGTAGTAAAGCAGCTAGGTTACCCTTATAAATTGGCCACTGTATTTAGTGTTTTACCTAATACCTTTAATAATTGGCTGTACGATAAAATTGCTTTAAACCGCTATACCTTATTTGGCAAGTACAACTATTGCAGAATACCCAACTCAGATGATGCAAAACATTATTTATAAACTAGTCGTTCACACATTGCAGTATAAGTAGATGCTAGGTTTAGGTGGCTGTGCTAAAATCGCCGCGTTTTAAATTATCAGGGCTTTGAAATGGCAAGTACAGCGCACGCACTCCACATATTGGTTAAACACAAAGAAATAGCAGAAGACATTATTAAGCAATTAGGTAAAGGTGCCAAGTTTCAAACCTTAGCTAAAAAATACTCGTCGTGCCCATCAGGTAAAAAAGGCGGTGACCTTGGCGAATTTAGACGCGGGCAAATGGTTCCGCAGTTTGACAAAATAGCTTTTAATGGCGCTATTCTAGAGCCGCATTTAGTTAAAACTAAATTTGGCTGGCATGTTATTAAAGTACTTTATCGTACTTAATAAGCTTGCTGACATTGACTAAAAAGGCTGCACACTGCAGCCTTTAAGATATAACCTTACCCGATTATTAATTATCCAAATTAAACTCAATTGTGATTTCTAAGTTTTTATCAGGTACAGCAACACCATTAACAACTTTAGGTGAGTATTGCCATTTAGATAGGGCACGTTTGGCTTCGCTATTAAACACTTGCTCAGGTTTAGCGTTAATAACTTTAATATTATTTGGGCGCCCATAACTATCTACATCATAAGACATGGTAACAAAACCTTCTGTTTTGTTACGTACCTCTGCAACAGGGTATTTAGGGGGAACTGTTGATTTTACTGTTGCGGTAGGACTGTCTTGAAGTGGAGTTGTAGTACAGCCAGTAATGATTAGAGCGGCAATGATAGACAGTAAGTATTTCATTTTAATTCCTTTTATTATTTAGTTAGTCCCCTTTTTTATACTAAAAGACCAGTCATGTAAAATAATCCGCTTAGTTATCAAGCTCAATATTTAACCTGAGTTAAGGTTATTTAATAAACATCCAGATACCCGCAGCAATCATAAACAGGTTTTCGGTCAGAGAGACAAACCCCAGCGGTACATTACTATCTCCGCCAACACAGGCACATTTAAGCTCTCGTTTGTCTATGTAAACAGCCTTAATGACCGATACGGCGCCAACACCCCCAATAAATAAAGAAATTGGTGCAACAATATAAGCTGAAAGCCCTGCAATCATGCCAATACTTACAAATGCTTCTAAAAATGGATACACATAAGCATATCTCACTACTTTCATCGCAAATAAGTCATAGGTTATAAAAGAATTACTAAAGCTGTATAAGTCGCGTAATTTTTGAATAGCCAGTACGCCCATTGTTAACGCGACAAACAGCATAATTGTATGCATAGAAAAAAGTGCAAAGCCAGTCGAGTAGCTAAATGCAAAGGCAAGCAATAAGGTAACAGCAAAAATAGCCGTTACGGGAGTGTAAGTAGTGCCCTGTTGACCAGGCTCCGATTTATTAAAGTAAGCTCGCAGGTCGTCATACCCGCCAATGCGTTCGTTATCGATAAATGTTTGTGGTGTGGTATCAACATTGTGCTTTTGTTGAAATGCATCGGTTTCTTCGCGCGAAGTCAGCGGCTTATCATCTACCTTATAGCCTTTTCGCTTAAGTAAATCTTTTGATTTGAGTCCAAATGGGCAAATATGCTCATTAGTTACCATTCTGTATAATGTTGCTGACTTAGCCATGCTTGCTCCTTATGCGTATTTAGTTACTCGTTAGCCCTTAAGTTATAGTGAGTGAATGGCGGTATGAAAGAAGTTAATGGCACCTTGTAATATTTACGTGGCATTTGAAATAAAATAGCGCGCAGCACACTCATTAAGAACACAAAATAGACAATGCACGTATAGTGCCAGCACTTTTATAAAAGCGCAGAAGGTGAAGTTTGAGTAGCAGAGGGTTTTTGTTAAAAGCTTATAGAAATATCGGCTCACGTAGACAGCAAAGTCACGCTGCACCTTTAAAACCGTATAAGACTGCATTGCGCAGCCTTATATATGTTAAACAGCAGCTTACTCGCTAAGCGTCTTGCTTAGCCTCTTCTTCACTAATTTGTTTTAGTGCTTGAATAAACGAATCGCTTGGTTGTCCGCCACTAATTGCATATTTATCGTTGATAATAAATGTAGGTACCGAGGTAATACCCATTTGCTTAAAGCGATCTTGCTCTTGGCGCACTGTTTGTACGTATTTATCTGAGTGTAAAATACTGCGGGCCTCTTCTTTATCAAGGCCAACACTTGCGACTACATCAAGCAGAGCGTCTTCTTGATTTAAGTATTTTAAATCGGTGAAGTGGGCTTCAAAAAAGGCGAGTTTTAACTGCGTTTGTTTGCCTTGTTCGCGTGCCCATGTAAGTAGGCGGTGCAAGTCAAAGCTGTTGATCATGATGCGTTTGCCATCAAAATTAAACGTAAAGCCAGCACGCTTTCCTGCTTCGAACATGTTTTTACGATTTTCATCACCTTGCTCTTCAGTCAGGTTGTACTTTTGCATTAAGTGTTCGTTTAAATCTTGACCTTCAAGTGGCATGTCAGGGTTTAACTCAAAAGGATGCCACGTAATATCTGCACTCATTTCGTCTTTAAGTTGGCCAAGCGCTGTCTCAAGGTTTTTATAACCTACTACGCACCATGGGCACATTACGTCTGACACGATATCAATTTTAAAGTTTTTCATATTCATCCTTTTGCGGATTGCTTTGGTATAACAGGTATATTGGGATGAAGTATGCTTTATCAATCCTCAAACTAAAAAGAGCAGCTGATGGCTGCTCTTTATAAAGGGTTTAAGCGTTAAGCCCAAACGGGTCGTCAATACTATAACTTGGTTGTGTAAACCAATGCGGGCCGTTGTCGGTCATATAAAAATGATCTTCTAAACGTACGCCAAATTCATCGGGTATAACTAGCATTGGCTCGTTACTAAAACACATGCCAGGTGCAAGTGGGGTTTTGTCTCCACCGACTAGATAAGGCCACTCGTGAATATCTAAGCCAATTCCATGGCCCGTACGATGCGGGCAGCCGGGTGTTTGATACTGTGGCCCCAATCCTTGAGCCGCTAAATAGTGACGAGCGCCTGCGTCAACATCTTCGCAGGTGGCACCAATGTTAGCGGCGTTAAATGCGGCTATTTGCGCTGCTTTTTCATGTTCCCAAAACATCCGTTGGCGCGGTGTTGGCTCACCAAATACATACGTGCGGGTTATGTCTGATAGGTAATCGTGTACTTTACAGCCGGTATCTATTAATACCATATCGCCTTTTTTAAGTACTTGTGCATCTTTAACACCGTGCGGGAATGACGTTGCCACACCAAATAAAACAATACAAAAATAGTTACCTGGTGCACCTACTTTTTGATGCGCTTGTTTAATAAAGGCCTCTACTTCTGTGGTGGTGATGCCTTCGTAAAGCATGCTAGCAGTTGCTTGGTGTACAGCTAAGGTCATATTCATTGCGCATTGCATAAGCGCTAATTCGTTTACCGACTTATGCATGCGGCAATGTGCAGTAACGCTTTGTGCATTGATTAGATTAAAGCCTTTTTGCGCTTTGTTAATACCGTCAAATATAAAAAACTGCGCACTTTCATCAATGCCTATAGTGGCGGTGTCGCTTACGTTAAGCTGCTTTAATACATTTACAAAAAGCGAGTAGGGGCTCTCGTGCTCTTGCCAACCATGAATTGGGCCTTCAATCACTTTAAAGCCATTTAGGGTGCCAATTTCAAAATAAGGCGCTATGTATTGTACTTCACCAACCGCAGGCAGTATTGCGCCAACCATGCGCTCGCTTGCATACCATTTCATACCTGTAAAGTAGGTGAGGTTTGACCCTGCGTTTAAATAAATGGCATCTATATTATTGGCCGTCATATAAGCTTGCGCTTTTGCTATTCGCTCAATATGTTCATCAGCTTGAATAGGCTGTACCGAATGGGTCATGTTACTTAAACTGGCTAGCGCTTGCTCTGGGGTATTGATACCCACACCGATTGTGCTCATAGGCTTCTCCTTAGATTTTTTACAGTGTGAATAATGTATTTTTTAAATTCAATGTTATGCGACCAGCCGCATTTATAAGTGTGGCTGGTCTAAATAAAATCTATGTAGTGAAATGATGGGCGTAAATGCCCATTTGTAGCTATTTTTTTGCGTACGCAAGGCGGGTTAATTTATTACTGGTGTGGTAGCTATCTAGCCCAGTTACAGCGACTGTTTCTATTGCTTGTAAGTCTAAAAAGCCATCGCTTTGCAAGGCTACTTCGTCTAAATATACGTCGGTAATTTCACCGATTACAAGCTCGGTTCCATTTACTGCTAAATGTTGATGCTCAACGTAATTTACCGCGTATTTTAATCTCGACTCTTTGACAAAAGGCGCTGTAAAGTTGTTTAGGTACTCAGGCGTTAAACCTGTCGCGTCAAATTCTGACTCGCCTTTATCGTAGCGGGCTGAGGTTTGATGAGCTTGCTTATAAATAGCTTTATTGACCTGGTTAATGGTGTAACTACCCGTTTCTATGATGTTTTCAAACGTATGGCGGGGCACGCTGTTAGGGCGCATGATCATACCAACTAATGGCGGGTGAGCACCTAAATGTATCACAGAGCTAACAATAGCTACGTTTGTATTGCCTTGTTTGTCTTGCGTGCCAATTAAGTTGGCACTTTTAAAGCCCGAAAGCGAATTAATTAAATGAGTACGCGTGTGTTTTTCAAGCGCGTTTATACGCTCTTTAGTAAAATGCATTAAAAATCCTTACCACGGTATGGTGTTGCCTTGCCAATCTAAATAGGCGGGCTCACCGTTAAGTTCTAAATGAGGGTTATTAAACGTGAGTGTAAAAAGCTGTTTAGCTACAAATTCAGTGCTAAATAGCTTTCCCGCAGGTACGTTTTTTTGAAATGGTTTTGAAAGCGCTGTATCGGTAGTCCCCGGATGAAATAACACCAGTTTGGTATTTTTAGCTCTGCGTGCAAGCTCTATCGCTGCGGTTTTAAATAGCATGTTAAGTGCAGACTTTGAGGCGCGATACGTATACCAACCGCCTAATTTATTATCGTTAATACTACCCACTCGGGCACTCAGTGCAGTAATAGTGCACTGCGTTTTATGTGTTAAAAGCGGCAAAATGCTCTGTAAGCACAGCAGAGGAGTGAGTGTGTTAGCGTTAAATAATTCGTTAAAGTAATCGGCGTTTAAATCTTCTAGCTTTTTTTCTGGCATGTGGGTTTTGTTGTGCAGTGCGCCATTAAACATAACAACTTGTTGGATATCGGCATTTTGATCTTTTAAGTACATTGTTACTTTGGCTAAGCTTTGAGCTGTGTAATCGCTCTTTAGGTAAACAATGTTACTATTGGTTTCTGCATTTTTTGAGCTGACACAAATGACTTGTACTGTGGGAGCATTAATTTGTAAGTGTTCAATATAAGCTTGTGCTATTGCGCTGCTGGCACCAAATAAAACAATTGTTTTCATTGCTTATCCCTAGGTTTTAAAGTGCACTGGCCGCTTGAACACTGAGCGCTTGGCATTAACAACTGACTAATTTTTTGCCTGTGTTTTGCAAAAAATAAATAGGCGACGTCAGCGAAATAGCGAATTATTGGCAAGCGAAAAATTTTCAACCAGCGGTATTTTCCAACGGTTTTCCATGCTTGGTAAGTTACATCTAACCCGTAAATCATCTCACCACTTGGCAATTGGCCATGTAAAATTGCCATTGCCTTGTTTTTGTTAACACCAGGGTAACGTGCGCTAAAATCACTGCTATTAAGGTCTTCAAGAGTAATTTTATGTTTAGTATCAGCATCTTTGAGGTGCTGCATTTCAGTGTTGCACAGTGGACAGTTAGCATCGTAAAAAATGATCATAAAAACCGTTTTCTAATAATTTACATATAGCTAATTACGATTCACCATTGCAAATGGATCTATTAAATCTGCGCGCATGATGATATTAATAGCACTCCATGAAACAAAGGAGACTGAGAAATGAGTGAACAATATGCCGCCTTGCGAGGTAATGTAAATTTACTTGGGCAACTACTAGGACAAACTATTAAGGATGCTCAAGGCCAAGCGATTTTAGATAAAGTAGAGGAAATTCGTGCTTTATCAAAGTCATCTCGCAGTGGTAACGAAGACGACAGACAAGCGCTAATTGAGGTACTACATGCGCTTAGTGATGAAGAGCTTTTACCGGTTGCCCGTTCATTTAATCATTTTTTAAACTTAGCTAATGTAGCAGAGCAGTTCCACACTGTTTCGCGTTTTAATGATGTTGGCTTTTGCCAACTAAACCCTCTCACTCAAACATTAAAAACGTTAACTGCAAAAGCAAAAGAAGGCCAATTAGACAGTAATCATCTGGCCGAAACACTCTCAAAACTCCACATAAACTTAGTATTAACCGCTCACCCAACCGAGGTGACGCGCCGCACAATGATCAACAAACAAGTTGAACTTAGCGAATGTTTAGCGTCGCTTGAACGTAAAGATAATTTAGAGCAAGAACGCACTGCTATTTTAAACCGTATTGCACAGCTTATTAGCCAAGCGTGGCACACAGACGACATTCGTCGTTCGCGTCCTACACCTATTGATGAAGCTAAATGGGGCTATGCGGTAATTGAAAATAGCTTGTGGCACGCTGTGCCGCGTTTTTTACGTGAGTTTTCAGAACAAGTAAAAGAGCATTTAAGTTTAGAATTACCCATCGATTACAGCCCTATTGAGTTTACTTCTTGGATGGGGGGAGACCGCGATGGTAACCCGTTTGTGACCGCGCAAGTGACCTCTGAAGTACTTGATCACGGTCGTTGGATGGCGCTTAATTTATATATTCAAGACTTAAAAACATTGTGCGCTGAGCTTTCTATGTCTGATGCAAGCGATGAGCTTATTGAACTTGCAGGGCAAGAGTTTGAACCATACCGTGCAGTAATCAAAAAGCTTAAGGTTCAAGTTGCTGAAACAGTGGCTCATTTAGGCGCTAAAATTAAAAACAAGCGTAGTGATTCACAAGATTTAATAACTGATATTAATCAAATTAAACACCCAATAGAAGTGTGTTACCGCTCGTTATTAAAGTGCAACATGAAAGTAGTCGCCGATGGCTTATTACTTGATTTATTGCACCGTATTAATAGCTTTGGCCTGCGTTTGGCAAAACTTGATGTGCGCCAAGACTCCGATCGTCACAGCGATGTGTTTTCAGAGCTAACACGCCACTTAGGCTTAGGTGATTACAACCAATGGCAAGAGCAAGACAAGCAAGCGTTTTTGCTTACCGAGCTTAATTCTCGCCGTCCGCTAATTCCTAAAAATTGGCAACCAAGCCCAGAGGTACAAGAAGTACTCGACACCTTTGATGTTATTGCAAAGCAAGATGAAAATACATTTGGCTTATACATCATTTCAATGGCGCGTACTGCCTCTGATATTTTAGCGGTACAACTACTGTTAAAAGAAAGTGGCTGTCAATTTGATTTACCTGTTGCACCATTGTTTGAAACACTTGACGATTTAAATGCGGGTAGCGATGTAATTACTACATTGCTTGATAACGTGTGGTACCGCGGGCATATTAAAAATACTCAAAATGTAATGATCGGTTACTCAGATTCTGCCAAAGATGCCGGCATGATGGCTGCAGGTTGGGCGCAGTACGAAGCAATGGATAAATTAGTACAGCTTGCCGATGAACGTGGCATTGAGCTTGTTTTATTCCATGGTCGTGGTGGAACAGTTGGGCGTGGTGGGGCGCCTGCTGCTCAAGCGCTTCATTCACAACCACCGGGGTCGTTAAAAGGCGGCTTACGTGTAACTGAGCAAGGTGAAATGATCCGCTTTAAGTTTGGTTTACCCGATGTTGCACTGCAAAGTTTAAATATTTATGCGGGTGCCGTACTGCAAAGTAACTTATTACCACCGCCAGAGCCAAAGCAAGAATGGCGTGAAGTAATGAAGTTAATAAGTGAACAGTCGTGTGAGCACTACCGCAATGTAGTACGTCATGATGAAAACTTTGTCCCTTACTTTAGAATGGCAACCCCAGAGCTTGAACTATCAAAATTACCATTAGGCTCACGCCCTGCTAAGCGTAATCCAAATGGTGGCGTAGAAAGTTTGCGTGCTATTCCGTGGATTTTTGCATGGAGTCAAAACCGTTTAATGCTACCTGCATGGCTAGGTGCATTAACAGGCTTAAAAGCAGCGCTTGATAAGTATGGACTTGAAACGCTACATGAAATGAGCTTGCAATGGCCGTTTTTCAGAGCGCGCCTAGAAATGCTAGAAATGGTATTTAGTAAAGCCGATAGTTGGTTAAGTGAGCATTACGATAACGCGCTGGTGGAGGATATGTACAAACCACTGGGTGTGTCACTGCGTAAAGAGCTTGAAGAAGCGATTAGTCTTGTACAGTCACTCAGCCCACAAAACAGCTTATTAGCTGATCAGCCTTGGATCAAAGAGTCTATTGCGCTTCGTAATCCGTACACTGATCCGCTTAACGTACTGCAAGTTGAATTACTACGACGTGCACGTTCAAGCGAAAAAGGTAGCGAAGGTGACATTGATAATGCATTAATGATCACTATGACAGGTATTGCTGCAGGTATGCGTAATACAGGTTAATACGTGATTTTATTATCGTGATAGTAAATCACTAATTTAATGTAATCGGTATTTAAAAGGGAACACGGTGTGTTCCCTTTTTTATTTAATAACCTAAAAATTAACTTTTGTGGCCTATATGCGGGTCGATAAGGGGTGGATGCATTGTTTAGCTTTACTTATTCTTGCTGAATGTAAGTCATTAAAATAGCACAGGAGAGCTATCTAACCTGCTGGGTATCAAAGTTCAAGACGCGTTTAAAACAAATCCAGTCTGAACAAATATTAACCGCAAAGGTCAATAGTCCTAGTAATTCTAACCTTAACCTTTTAAACTACTTGGCCATTAAATAATTATAATATGTTATGGCTTCAGCAACTTTTACTGTGCAACAAGACACAGCCCTTACAAATTCACATATCTCTTTAAGCGTAGCGCAAACTCAAGCTTTACGTGGTCAGCTAAAAACCCAACGCGGCATATTAAATTCTAATAATATAAAACAGCTATGTGCGCAATTTAATGTATCCAATGATGCATTATTACAGGGCTTAGTACCGCTCGCCTCAGAATTTTCAGTAGCGCCAGTTTCCCATTTTCATGTGGGAGCTATTGTTAAAGCACTTGATGAGCAAGGTGATATAAATTTTTATTTTGGTGCCAATGTAGAGTTTGATCATCAAGCACTTAGCTTAGTGGTACATGCAGAGCAGTCGGCAATTAATAATGCTTGGTTAAACGGCGCTAAAAAAATAGTTAAAATAGCTATTAGTGATGCACCCTGTGGTTATTGTAGGCAGTTTATGAACGAGCTGGCCGATGCCAAAGAGTTTGATATTTTACTGCCAGAGAACCATTTTAAGCTCGCTGATTTATTACCACATTCATTTGGGCCTACCGATTTAGGTAACGAATTCAGTTTGTTTAATCCTAAGCCTCATCAGAAAAAGTTTGCAGACACTGGACTAGATAGCAAATTAGCCGCCATGGCGCTAAATGCATATGTACCTTATAGCCAAAATTTTAGCGCTGTTAAAATAAGTACTTTTGACGATGGTGATTTTTACGGCAGCTACGCAGAAAATGCAGCCTATAGCCCAAGCCTTTCGCCACTGCAAAGTGCGCTTAGTCAGTTATTTTTAGCAGGGCTTAGCTTTAATGGTAATACGGTTAAATCAATCACCCTTTTAGAAACCCAAGGCCATGAAAATCAGGGTGGTGTGGCACGTGCTGTACTTGCAAGCTTTGACAGCCTACCCGAAATGAAAGTGATTAGCGCAGAGTTAAGGTAATCAGAACTCAGCTTAAGCTAAAAACAATAAAGCACAGCAATTGCTGTGCTTTATACGTTAAATTGAAGTGCTGAGAAGGGGTTAGCCTAATAGTACCTTTGCAGCTTCTATTACGACGGCTACTGATTTTCTTTCAATTTCACCGTGATCTACATTTGGAATTTCTTGACGAGTACGGTTAACAAGTACACCTGCAACACACGCAGCTTGTAAGCCAAGAGCTGCACACATTGTAAATAATGTCGCCGACTCCATTTCGTAATTCATCACGCCTAGGTTTTGCCACTCTTCACAGCTACCTTGTAATGACTTTGGTACGTAGCCCGAGTGCGTATCGTAACGCTCTTGGCCTGGGTAGAAGGTATCGCTTGAAGCTGTGATACCAATATGAAAATCAATATCTAAGTTTTTACACGCTTGTACCATAGCTTGTGTTGCGTAAAAATCAGATACCGCAGGGTAGCTAAGCGGCGCAAAATGCTGGCTGGCACCATCTAAACGTACAGATGCTTGGCTAATTAAAATTTCGCCTTCGTTAATATGAGGCTGAATCGCGCCTGTAGTACCAATACGTAAAAATTTACGCACACCAAGTTGCGCTAATTCTTCTACAGCAATCGATGTAGATGGGCCGCCAATACCAGTTGAACATACCACTACTGAGTGGCCATTTAGCTGACCTAAATACACATGAAATTCGCGAGTTTGAGCTAGGCAGGTTGGGTTGTCTAGGAATTGTGAAATACGTGCTGCACGATCAGGATCGCCCGGTACAATCGCAAGTTTTGCACCTTTAAGATCGTCAATACATAGTCCTAAGTGAAATACCTTTTCCATAACTAAGCCTTTTATAAAAATTTGTTGTCAATCTAGCATCATTGCCATAAACGTTTACCAAGTACAGGACGTTTGTCCGTTTTGTGCTAATCCCCTTTAAAAATATTAAGATACAACAATTTATTCATCTACTTTGAATATTCAATCAAACACTTAACCGGTATAAAAAAAGGCGCTGTTGACTTGCCCTTGCAGACATTATATGTATCGGGCAAGAGCAAAAGCACACTAATATTTGCTGATTAAAACTAGAGTTAAAGTTATTAAAAATCAAGTGGTTAATGTTTTTTTTGAACTTTATTTAGACCCTTGCTACTGCGTTTTTAGAGCGCAAAAAATGGTTTAGTAAAATTAAATTTAAGTTTAAGTATGTTTTATCTTTTTGCATAACTAATCAAAAAACTCTGTTTTACACAGTAATAGTTTATAGAGGTTTATTATGAGCACACAATTTCAAGCATTTAAAAATAAAGTTGAGCACTGCTTGTGCTCACCTGGCGATGGTGTATTTACTGTAAATACAGCAAAAGAGCGCAAGGCCGCACTTCGTAATAAGCTTTATGGGCAAACCGAAAACGTAGATTCACTGTGGCGCGATTCTTTAAATGAGCTACCAAATTCCCCACATAAAGCCGTTATGTTAGGCATTAGCTCAGATTGTGGTGGTGGTATTTTACGTGGCGCGAATTGGGGGCCATTATTTTTACGCTCAGCACTTATAGATCAGCAACCGCAGTGCCACTCATTCGATTTAGGAGACGTGCGCGTAATTCCGCATTTATTGCATGATAAATACCTAAACGATGCAACAATTTCTAATTGTCAAAAAGCCCTTTACGGTGATGAGAGTAACGATTACTACGTAAGCCCGCTTTCTATTACTGAAGACGTGTGTGACAGTTTTTACGCCACATTTAAAGAGAAAGGCATTTTTGGTATTGGTGGCGATCATTCAATTAGCTACCCGCTAACTAAAGCCTATTTAAAAGCAAAGCGCGAACAAGGTAAACGCACTGCAATTATTCACTTTGATGCGCATACCGACTTATTAGTAGAGCGTTTAGGCATAGATTTATGTTTTGGTTCGTGGTGTACACATATATTAGAATTTTTACCAGCGCCGCATCATTTAATTCAATTTGGTATTCGCTCAAGCGGTAAACCGAAGGCGCATTGGGAAAACACCTTTGGCGTTAAACAGCATTGGGCAGCTGAAATAATAGAGCGTGGTGCTAAAGCGGTTGCGGCCGAAACCATTGCGCAGCTTAAAGCTGATAGCGTAGATGAAGTGTATGTAAGCTTTGACATAGATGCACTCGATGCAGAATTTGCCTCGGCCACAGGCACGCCAGAAGATAATGGTTTAACTCCACAGCACGCACTTGATATTTTATCGGCGATTGCTGATGAGTTTCCTATTACCGGCGCGGATATGATGGAAATAGCCCCATTTACCGACAGCTCATTAGTAGGGCAATCAAGTTCAGAAACAACGTTGCGCGAAGGCGCTAAAATTTCAGCGTTTTTGATTAATGCGATGAATAAGTAGCAAGTAGGAACTTAAAAAATCTAGTTCTATCAGCGTATAGGGCTAGGTTTTTAGTTGAAAAACTAGCAGTTCGGTTACCCTCAGCTATAGTTGGTTTATACCCATTTATAGTTTAAAGGCGTAATTAAATGAAGTTGTATTTACTTATACTGTGTTTTGCATGCATAAGGGTTAATGCAGCTGAAATTACTATTGTGACTGAAGTTTTTCCTGATTTTCAGTATATTGACTCGAACGGCCAACTTGCTGGGCGTTCTGTAGATAAAGTAAGAAAAGCACTTGATACTACCGATATTAAATACAATATGTCTGCAAATAGTTGGGCTGTGTCTTATAACGCAGTATTAAGAGATACTAACACTTGTATTTTTTCTATTGTGAGGCTGCCTAAGCGAGAAGATAAATTTAGCTGGGTGGCTGAACTTGAAAGTTTTGACTCTGCCATTTACGCGCTTAAATCACGTAATATTCGTTTAAATACACTTAACGATGCAAAAAAATATAAAACAGCGGTGGTTAGGAATAACTTTAGTCACCATTATTTGTTAGAGCGTGGTTTTAATGAGGCTAAAAACTTACTGATAATTGATAGCTTAGACAAAATAGATAAAATAATAAGCACACGGCACGATATTCTCGACTTTGTTATTTTAAGTAAAAAACAATTTAATTATCGAGCGCAGTTTGAGCCAAAGCTAAAGTTATTAGAGCCGATCTTTACGCTCAATACACAACATTCTCCCCTTTACTTTGCCTGTAATAAAAACATGCAGCAAAGTCTACAAGATAGACTCGCCTTGGCATTCGATGAAGCAAAAAAGGAAAGGTAAGTACATTAAATTCAATGGCTTACTTATTTAAACTGTAAAAATGCAAATATAAATTGCCGCGTTTAAAAAAGCGTCTATAATCAGCTGCTTTTTATTGAAAAAGCGCTAACTTTTTGGAGCGTTAAATGGGTGATTTAATCGGGATTAGCTTATTGATCTTGATCAGTGCGTTGTTTGCCATGTCGGAAATTGCTATTGCAGCGTCACGTAAAATTAAACTGCGTGTAATGGCTGATGAAGGCAGTGACAACGCGGCCGCGGTATTAAAACTGCAAGAAAATCCAGGGGCGTTTTTTGCGATGATTCAAATCGCTCTAAATGCCATTGCTATTTTAGGCGGAATAGTTGGCGAACAAGCGCTATCGCCTTATGTTCAAAGTGTATTGGTGCTTTTTTATCAAGGTATACATCTTGAAAAAATTAGCTTTTTATTTTCGTTTTTTACCATTACTTCTTTGTTTATATTATTTGCAGATTTAATGCCAAAGCGTTTAGCGATGATCATGCCCGAAGCTGTCGCTGTGCGTGTAGTAACAATTATGCGATGGGTTACTTTTGGGCTCACGCCACTAGTCATGTTTTTTAATGGGTTAACTAATTTTGTACTGCGTTTATTTAAAGTACCTGCAGAGCGAGAAGATATTGTTACCACCGAAGACATTGTGGCGATGATGGACGCGGGCGCTGAATATGGAAGCTTACAACAACAAGAGTATGAGCTAATTGGCAACGTGTTTGAATTAGAGGCACGTTTTTTATCAAGTGTTATGACTCCGCGCGACCAAATAGTTTATTTTGACTTAAATGAAAGCAGCCATGATATAGCCACCAAAATTATAGATCACCCTCATAATCATTTTTTAGTGGTATCGGGGAGTTTAGATAAGCTACGTGGCTCTGTTGAGTCAAAAGATATATTACGCCAAGTGCTTAAAGGTGAACCTGCAACCATTAAGCAAGAGCTATTAGAAGCGGATGTTTTTTACTTGCCCGAAACGTTAAGTCTTTCTGAGGCTTTAAATGCATTTAAAAGCGCAGCTAAACCGTTTGCGGTAGTGGTAAATGAGTATGCGTTATTGGTAGGTATTGTAACCGTTAAAGACTTAATGAAAGGCTTCATGGGGGATTTAATTACCCATCAAGGCGATGAGCTTATTATAGAGCGTGATGAGGGGTCATGGTTGGTTGATGGTTTAACCCCTATTTCTGATTTAGCTAAGGTTTTAGATATTGAAGAGTTTCCTGAGCAAATGCATTTTGAAACGGCTGCCGGTTTTTTAATTTATACCATGAAACGCATTCCTAAACGGGCAGAACATTTAAGCTTTAATGGGTTTAAGTTTGAAGTAGTCGATGTTGAGGGGATCAGGGTAGAACAACTACTGGTTTCGCGAATAAAAAACTAGCCGTAAATTTACGTAAAGAGCCAAGCTAAGCTTGGCTTTTTTATTTCCTGACCTACAACAAAAAAACCGCAGAAAGTTTATTTTTCATACTTGTGTGTTTTATTTTTCATCAAGTTAACATTTCCTACAACCTAGTGACTAGGTTTAATTTGCAACTGTAAGTTAGTGTAAATTTAAGTCTTTTAAGATTTATAATCCTATCAAATTGCTTTAGAATGATCGTTCATTCTAGAGATAAATAGACTAAAAGGTATTTAACATGCAGCGTTCTCGCATCGCTTTATTTGTATTAACAGCCCTGTTTGGGTCTGTTGCTTTAACAGGTTGTGACCAAGCAGCTGACTCGCAACAAGCTTCAGCTCCACAAGCAGTACCTGTTGGTGTAATTACATTAAAAAGCCAAGCGCTTACTCTAAAAAAGGAGCTTCCCGGTCGTATTAGTGCTTTTCAAATTGCACAGATCCGCCCGCAAGTAAGTGGTATTGTGCAATCGCGTTTATTTAAAGAAGGTGCGCAAGTTAAGCAAGGCCAAGCGCTTTACCAAATTGACCCTGCCACGTTTGAAGCCGACTTAGCAGCAAGCGAAGCGGCTGTTGCCCGCGCTGAGGCAAGCATTGCTAGTACTAAATCAAAAGCGTCGCGTTATAGTGAGCTTTTAAAAATTAAAGCCGTAAGTCAGCAAGATTTTGATGAAGCTGATGCAGCACAAAAGCAAGCACAAGCCGAGCTATTAACAGCAAAAGCACAGCTTAAATCTGCACAAATAAACTTAGATTATAGCCATGTATCTTCTCCGATTAGTGGTCAAATTAGTAAATCGAGCGTTACTGTTGGTGCGCTTGTTAGTGCTAATCAAACAACGGCACTGGCAACAGTAACCCAGCTTGACCCTATATACGTTGATTTAACGCAATCAAGCAACGAGCTAACTCAACTTAAAAAAGCCATTTCTTCTGGTTCATTAAGTGTTGACTCAAAAGCACAAGCCGACGTTGAGCTGCAAATGGAAGATGGCTCTATTTACCCAATTAAAGGCACGTTACAATTTTCAGAAGTAACTGTAGACCCAAGCACTGGGTCGGTAACCTTGCGCGCTAAATTCCCAAATCCAGATAGGTTATTATTACCGGGTATGTATGCACGTGCCTCAGTGGTTGAGGGCGTAAAACAAAACGCTATTTTAGTGCCGCAGCGTGGAGTAAGCCGAAATACAAAAGGCGAGCCAACAGCTATGGTTGTAAGCAAAGAAAACACCGTTGAAAGCCGGGTGTTAAAAGTAGATAGAACGATTGGCTCTAACTGGTTAGTAACCGCTGGATTAGCTGATGGCGACAAAGTAATTGTTGAAGGCTTACAAAAAATTCGCCCAGGTGCACCAGTTAGCCCTTCAGAAGTTTCACCGTCTGCAACAGCCGACAAAGCGCAATAACGGAGAGTTTTAATGTCACGATTTTTTATCGACAGACCCATCTTTGCGTGGGTGCTTGCTATCGTGGTTATGCTTGCAGGTGTGTTGGCTATTCAAAATTTACCAATAGCACAATACCCGTCAATTGCACCGCCAGCAATTAGCATTACCGCTACTTACCCTGGAGCATCAGCTCGTACCCTAGAGGATACGGTTACCCAGGTTATAGAGCAAAAAATGAAAGGACTTGATGGCTTGTTGTATATGTCATCTACGTCTGAGTCGAGCGGTTCTGCTACGCTTACGCTTTCATTTAGCGCCGATACAGACCCAGACATTGCACAGGTACAAGTGCAAAACAAGTTAGCCACAGCTACACCGCTTTTACCAGAAGAAGTACAAAGGCAAGGTGTATCGGTGGCTAAGTCTGCACGTAACTTTTTAATGGTTTTAGGTTTTGTATCAAAAGATGGCAGCATGACCAATATTGACATTGGTGATTATGTCTCATCGAATGTGCAAGATATTGTTTCGCGTGTTGAAGGGGTGGGTGAGGTTCAGCTATTTGGCTCTCAATATGCTATGCGTATTTGGTTAGACCCTGCTAAGTTACAAAACTACAAATTAACGCCTGCTGATATTAGCACCTCAATTAGCGCCCAAAATGCGCAAGTATCTGCTGGTCAATTAGGCGGCATGCCAGCGGTTGAAGGCCAGCAGCTCAATGCAACGGTAACAGCACAAAGCCGTTTACAAACTGCAGCAGAGTTTGAACAAATTATAGTAAAAGCAAACGCTGACGGCTCGTTTGTTCGTCTTGAAGATGTAGCGCGTGTAGAGCTAGGTGGCGAGAGCTACCGTGTTGTAGCTCGT
The DNA here is from genome assembly GCF_030296835.1 of Pseudoalteromonas sp. MM1. NCBI lineage: Bacteria > Pseudomonadati > Pseudomonadota > Gammaproteobacteria > Alteromonadales > Pseudoalteromonadaceae > Pseudoalteromonas > Pseudoalteromonas sp. MM1. The sequence continues at coordinate 328,881 of NZ_AP027923.1, forward strand.
TACGATGGAAAACCTGCATCAGGCCTAGGTATTAAGCTTGCCAGTGGGGCAAATGCCCTTGATACAGCCGAAGGTGTAAAAGCTGCGATTGCAGAGCTTAAGGCGTTTTTCCCTGAAGGATTAGACGTTGTTGTACCCTACGACACTACACCATTTGTATCGCTATCGATTGAAAAAGTGGTTCATACGTTAATAGAAGCAGTGGTACTGGTTTTTGTAGTTATGTATCTGTTTTTACAAAACTTCCGCGCTACGCTTATTCCAACGATTGCCGTGCCAGTGGTGTTACTAGGTACTTTTGGTATTTTGTACACGTTTGGCTATTCAATAAATACATTAACCATGTTTGCCATGGTACTTGCCATAGGCCTACTGGTTGATGATGCCATTGTTGTAGTAGAAAACGTTGAGCGTGTAATGAGTGAAGAAAAACTCTCTGCGCTTGAGGCAACACGTAAATCAATGGATGAAATTAAAGGCGCGCTAGTGGGTATTGCTATGGTGCTGTCGGCGGTATTTATTCCGATGGCGTTCTTTAGTGGTTCTACCGGTGTTATTTATCGTCAGTTCTCTATTACGTTGGTATCAGCAATGGGACTATCGGTATTGGTGGCGCTTATTTTAACACCTGCGTTGTGTGCCACGCTTTTAAAACCAAGCCATGTTCACGATAACAGCTCGTTATTCGGTCGTTTTTTTAGTGGCTTTAACCGCGGATTTGATCAAACTAATTCAGGCGCACAAAGTTTTGTCAGTCGTATGATCCGTTTATCTAAGCGCTATCTTTTATGTTATGGCCTTATTGTAGCGGGTATGGTGTATATCTTTTCAAGCTTACCAACGGCATTTTTACCAGATGAAGACCAAGGTATTTTGTTTAATCAGGTGTCATTACCAGCAGGCTCAACGACTGAAGAGACGCTTGAAGTAGTTAAAAAAGTAGAAAAGCACTTTTTGAACGATCAATCAGATGCTGTAAATGGTATTTTCACGGTAACTGGATTTAGTTTTGCAGGTTCTGGTCAAAACTCAGCAATTGCCTTTGTTAACTTTAAACACTGGGATGAGCGTCAAGGCGAAGGTTTATCTGTACAAGCAGTTGCAGGTAAAGCAATGGGCTATTTTTCTACCATTAAAGAAGCGTTTGTATTTGCTTTTCCGCCGCCAGCGATTGTGGAACTAGGTACGGCTAATGGCTTTAATATTTTCTTACAAGACCGTGTTGGACTTGGCCACGACGCACTACTGGCCGCGCGTAACCAGCTATTAGGATTAGCAAGCCAAAGCCCAATTCTCGCGGGCGTACGCCCTAATGGCCAAGAAGATATGCCAGAGCTTCAACTTGATGTAGACCTTGCTAAAGCTCAGGCTCTGGGCGTTTCGCAAGCTAATATTAACAGCACGCTTGCAACAGCCTGGGGTAGTAGTTATGTAAATGACTTTATTGACCGCGGCCGTGTAAAAAAAGTATACCTACAAGGCGATGCCGATTCGCGTATGGTGCCAGAGGATTTAAACAAGTGGTATGTACGTAATGATAGCGGTGATATGGTACCATTTTCAGCCTTTGCAAGTTCGCATTGGACCTATGGCTCGCCACGTCTTGAGCGCTACAATGGCTTTTCTGCAATGGAAATTCAAGGTACAGCTGCGCCAGGTTACAGTACAGGCCAAGCAATGGATGAAATGGAGCGCTTAGTAAAGCAATTACCTAATGGTATTGCCTCTGAGTGGACCGGTATTTCGTTTCAAGAGCGCTCAAGTAGCGGCCAAGCGCCATTGCTATATGGTTTATCATTGTTGTTTGTATTTTTATGTTTAGCAGCGCTTTATGAAAGTTGGTCGGTACCGTTTGCTGTAATGCTTATTGTGCCACTGGGTATATTTGGCGCTATGGTTGCTGCACTAACGGCTGGATTATCTAACGATATATACTTACAGGTTGGTTTGTTAACCACCATAGGTCTTGCCTCTAAAAATGCAATATTAATTGTAGAGTTCGCGATTCATAAAATGCAAGAAGGCTTAAGTTTAGTCGATGCGGCTGTTGCTGCCGTACGCTTGCGTTTACGCCCAATACTTATGACATCTATGGCCTTTATTTGTGGTGTTATTCCACTTGCTATTGCCTCAAGTGCTGGCTCAGGCGCACAAAATGCACTGGGTATTTCAATTATTGGTGGTACGCTTGCCTCGTCTATTTTAGTGGTGGTATTTGTGCCGTTATTCTTTGTATTGGTTCGTCGTTTATTCCCTATGGCAAATAGCGAAGACAAAAAGGAGCGCGCACAATGAGCATAAAACGTTTAAGTTTAAGTGCTATTACGCTTGTTATTTTAAGTGGTTGCCAATTAGCCCCTGAGCAAAAAGAGCTTACTGTACCAGTGCCAGATGCATATGCATCTGACACTGAGCAAGCATCAGCACAGCAATTACATTGGCAGCAATTTTTTAACGATGAAAAATTAAAAACCCTGATTGGCTTAAGCCTTGAGCATAATAAAGATATGCAAATTGCGGTACTCAATGTGCAGCGTGTACGTGGCTTATACCAAATTGAAGACTCGGCTTTATACCCATCGTTAGATTTTAACGCCAGTGGTACGCGCCAACGTTTACCGGCTGACTTATCAAGTACGGGTGAAGCTGCAATCAGCTCACAATACAGTGCAACAGTGGGTATTACCTCTTATGAGTTGGATATTTGGGGCAAGGTCCGTAACCAATCAGAGCAAGCCCTGCAAAACCTTTATAACACTGAGCTTACTCAGTACAGCACGCAAATTTCACTTATTGCTGAGCTTGCTAATGCGTGGCTAAACTACGCCACCGACTTACAGTTATTAGAACTAGCGAAAGAAACATTAAGCTCGCAACAAGAGTCACTTTCGCTTACGCAAAAAAGCTTTGATTTAGGCGCTACATCTGCCATTACGCTTGAGCAGCTCAAAAGTACTGTGGCCACAGCAAAAGTAGATATAGCAACGTATAAACGCTTGTTAAAACGTGATAAAAGCGCGTTAGATTTACTGGTAGGGCAGCCTGTATCGAGTGATTTATTGCCAACTAATTCGTTAACCAATTTATTGGCTTTACCAGAAGTACCGGTTGGTTTGCCCTCTGATTTACTAACGCAGCGCCCTGATATTAAAGCCGCTGAGCACGCTTTATTAGCCGCAAACGCAAATATTGGTATAGCACGTGCGGCTTTTTACCCTAGCATTAGCTTAACGGCAGCGGCGGGAAGTACGTCTAGTGATTTAAGTGGCTTGTTTGATTCAGGCTCAGGGACATGGAGCTTTGTACCGTCGATAAACTTACCGATTTTTACTATGGGCCGTAACCAAGCAAACCTAGATGTTGCTAAGGCTGAACAAGAAATTGCAGTGGCTACTTACCAACAAAAAATTCAAAATGCGTTTCGTGAAACCGCCGATGCATTAGCAGATAGAGAAGGCTATAAAGAGCAACTAGATGCCCTCGATATGCTAATAAGTTCGCGTCAGCTTACTTACGATTTATCAAAAATGCGTTACGAAAAAGGCGCTGATAGCTACCTACAAGTACTTGATGCTCAACGTACGTGGTACTCGGCTCAACAGCAGTTAATAACGGGTCAGCAGGCTTACCTTGCCAGCCAAATTAACTTGTATAAAGCCTTAGGTGGTGGCTGGAATATTGCTAAAACTCCTGTGCAAGAGCAGTAAAATGAAAGGTGTTATTAAATTAAGATCTGCAATGTTCTTACCTATTATGTATGCGTTTAATACTGGAGTTAGGTTATGAGCACTAAGGCCAAAAGACATGTAGACCCAGCCTTAGCCCAAGCCAGGCGCGAACAGGTGCTTAGTGCTGCCGCAGAGTGCTTTAGACGTAAGGGATACCATGGCGCAGGTATGGCCGAAATTTCCCGAACTGCAGGTATGAGCGCTGGGCATATATATAACTACTTTGAAAGCAAAGAGGCAATAATTGAAAGTATTATTGCTAAAGACATGGAAGAAATGTTTTCTATCTTTCAGGAGTTTGAAGATCACCCTGGTGATGTTTTGCAAGCGCTTATAGATGGCTTAAACATGGGTGTGCAAAGGCATATGGATACCGGTGCTTGTGTCATTGATTTAGACATGATGGCGGAAGCAGGTCGCAATAATAAAGTGGCCTTGCTTTTGCGCGATATGGACACTCAAGCACGCTCTCGCATGCGCCAACTGCTCACCAGTGAGCGTAGTGCGCTTAAAAACACGGATGAACAAGAGCTTGAAAGCCGCATTAACGTCATTTTTTCGATGATGGCGGGGTTACTGCTACGTAAAATGCTCTACCCTGAACTCACCGAAGAAACGGTTTTAATCGCACTAAGGCCTGCAATGAAAACCCTGTTATTGCCGTTCGATAAAGCCCAGTAATTGAAAATTAAAAAGCGAGTCTTAGCACTCGCTTTTTGTATTAAATTCGCTCTATACACCACATTAAAGCCATTGCGGCTATTGCAAGCGAACCTATGGGCATTATCCATTTTATGTAGGTAGGCTTATCTCGCACTATAAGTAACAGAGGTAGTGCTAGACACAAAATACTCAACTGTCCCAGTTCAACCCCTAAGTTAAATGCTAAAATACTCAATAGCTGATAATCACTCGATAACCCAAGCTCACCAAGCACACTGGCAAAGCCCATACCGTGTAATAAACCAAATGCAAAAGTTAGCCAGCCAAGGCGCAATATAACTGGCCATACGTTATTTAAAGCTGCAAATAATACTGAAATTGCAATACCAAGCTCTACCCAGCGGCTATTTGGCGACACCATATTAAGCGCTGTCGCTGTTAAAGTAAGTGAATGGGCGAGGGTAAATGCCGTTACAATCCAGGCTGTGTGCTTAATTATTTGTTTTTTAGAGGCGATTGCCTGCCATTGTTTGTTAGTGCGATACAATACACAGGTTAAAAGTAAGGCAATTAAAAATAAAATATGGTCAACACCAATCCAAATATGTAATACACCTTGATAAACATATTGGTTAAATGTACTTAGGTAACTTGCTTGTTGTGTAGAAAACGCCTGTTGTTGCTCAGCTTTGGTAAATACGCGCGATACTTGGTTTACGTTAACAATCACCTTGTGATTAGCATCGTACTCAAAAAAAGCACTGTAGTTAAGGGTGATATCGGCATTATTGGCGCAACTAAATAGCAGCGGTAAAACTAAATAAGCCTCATTAAAATGGTTATCTAATTGGTAGTTATCAGCAATTGTTAGCGGGCAAGTTTGCAAGTTTTGTAAAACAGTAAAATTAGATTTTGCATAGCGATTAATGGCTTCGTTTTGTGACTTAAGTTCGGCCCAGCTTATTTGTTGGTCTTGGTTTAAATCAAGCGCAACGCTTTGTTCTAAATCGTTAATATTTATTTGCCATGTACCTGTATATTGCTGCGGATTTTGCGCGTTATCTAAAGTGATGTAACTGGTACTTAGTTGGTGTGCATGGGCACTAAAAGTGCAAATTAGTGTAACAAGTAAAGCGGTTAAAAAAGAGCTTAATGTTTTCATAAGGTGTCCCTAGCCATGGCATTAGCTTGGTGTAATAGGTGTTGATCTGTGCTCATTTTTGCTTGCTGCCAATTTATATTTGCCCAATATTGTGCCTTGGCTTTATCTACTTGTACATGAATATAATAGTTAGCTAAATCATTGGCATGAAAAGTATCTTGTCGTTGTTCTCGTAAGTTAACTCGTTGCTGCATACGTGTTTGCCACTGATCACTAACTTTATGTGTGCTGCGTTTTTCAGCTATGGCGAGCCGAAGTAAAACAGCATCTTCAAGTTGACTCTTTAAATTACTAAATTGACTCAAGGTATTAAGTACCTGCTCAGGGTTGTTTTGGCTTAGCTGTATATCAGCCCATAACACAATGAGGCTCACAGGTGCTTTGCTTAAATCAATACTGTTAATGTGCTCAAGCGCTTCGGTGAGCTTATTAAGCCTAAACGCCATCTCACTAAGTACCTGTTTGGTTGTTAAGCTTATGTTTTTATTTTGAGTAATATCAAGTAATGATTGATAGCTTTGCTGTAATTGACCTTGCTGACTTTGAATATCAAGCACACAGGTTGTTGCACTGATAACGCTTGCTGCACCAATAAGAGACACACAGTGTTGCTTGGCTTGTTCAAACTTACCTTGTGTCATCAACATATTTGCCAATAAAAGATGGGTGTTGACATGGCTTGGGTGTTTTTCTATTACAGTATTTGCAACTTTAATAGCGCGTGTAAATTGATGCTCTTTTTGTAACACTCTTGCATATAAATAGCCTATTTGTGCCGTGGGCTCTTGTTTATAAAGTGCAGCTAAGCGGTTTTTTAGCACGCCTTGATAACGCTCGGTTTGCCCTATGTATTGGCTGTTTAAAACCAAAGTGTTGAGTTGCTCTAGTGTTAAATTAGCGCTAATTGATGAATTACTGGTTGCAATAATATCGTCATCATTTGGAATCGTGGGCTTTGCAAGCACGTTACTTACAAACAGTGCAGCGCAAAAAGCAAAGAGCATTTTTTTATAATGACCGTGCATTGTTTTATCCTCTTAAAAAAGCCATCCATGGCCATCAGCTTAAATTACTTATACCAATCCGCATAATTAAGTATTATTGCGGATTGGTATCAATTAGTTACCTGATGAAATAGTACTTACATCGGTATCTGTATTGGTAAAAACACGTCCGTTGGTCGATAGTGGCTCATCGTTAGGGCTTTGATTAAATGCATCACTGGCAAATTGTGCAAAATCTACTTGCAAAGCCTCAATGGTAATATCAACCATAGCTGTCACTTGCTGGTTTACCCCATCAGATACGCCAAACATAAAGCTGTCACTGCCTGTTGCTTCTTTATTGGGTGTATAGGTAAAGCTACCATCACTATTAACTACTACATTGCCCAGTGTAGGCTCTGTTGTGAGTTCATAGGTGAGTGAGTCGCCATCGGCATCGGTAGCCACTAACATGTCGTTAATTTCAACTTCTGTTTGTGTGGTTAACATTACATCAGTTGCACTGGGGGCTGTATTTACCAACGGTGTAGGCAGTTTATTGTCATCATCGTTGCTACATGCGCTAAGCGTTAGTGCGCCAAGTAGTACACCGATATGAGTAAGAGTTAAATTACGCATACGTTACTCCTTATTTAGACCCTGCAAGTGGGGTGGCTAAGTATGGGAAAGCGGCATCCATCATGCTTGCATCAACTGGCGCACCATCAGTGAATGGCACTGTACCTACATCAGCATCTTCTGGCGTACACAGGCCTAAGTCGGTGTCTTCACCATTTACTGGAATAGGGTGACACAAACGGCCCATTACTACGCGAAGTGCAATATCTACTACATCATCACCTGGGCGACGGCCATTTGGAAAGCCCGCTAAATCATCACCAGCAACACCAAATGCAGATTGATCAGCCTGGGCTGTGGCTGCAATTGCGGTATTTAAACGTAACATTTCTGAAGGCGTTACCGTTGCTTGTTGGTTTACTCCAGCAAAACCGGTTAAAAATGCAGTAATTAAATCTGTGCGCGGAAAATTAGTAGGTGCTAGTGTTTCCAGTTCAGCGCCTAATGTAGTATTTACTGCATCTTTGAATAAAATATTTAATAGTTCCGGTAAAGAAGGGTGCGAAACATAATCTAAAAATTGTGCATCGTCTTTTGGCTGAGCCGTTGAGAAGGTATCTTTGTCTTTAATACCAATAACAAGCTCATTAACCAATGGGTTACCTAAGCGAGAAACCTGTGTTAATGCACCGCCATTTACCGCGTTATCTGCAAACTTAGCGTTAGGATTTAGAATGCGTGCTTGAGGTAGGCTCGCTGTAGTCCATGAGCCAATTACGCCGTTGCCTTCACCCACAATACAGCTTTTAGGCATTTCAACGGCGATTGAGGTTACGTTTTTATCAATGAGGTCATCATTATCGGCAGATTGCGTAATACCACCAGGGAAACCACCGCCATCGCCCGCACCAGGTGCACTGTCGCCCTCTACAGGCACATAGTTTACTAGATCAAAGGTTTTACCTAAGTTAACAACGAATGGGTCTTTACGTTGACCTACAAATACTTTGGCCATACTGTCACAGCCCGGTACAGAAACTTGGTAAACAAACTGATCGGCATAAGTTTGGTAATCTGCCATTGAACCAAATGTTTTATCGCCTACGTAGTCCAGTGGTTTATTAAACGTGGTTGAGCTGGTGGTGGTATTGCTTAATGTGGTACTGGTACCTGTGCGTTGTGGGCCGTTAATCATGCTTAGTGTATATGACTCACTAAAATTTGCAGCGCTATCATCACCTGCTGCAACGCCACCTACATTTTTAAGGGGGACAGATACAGTGCGTTGATTACCTTCTGGGCCAACAGTTAATTGCACCCCTTGGTTATCGTTAGGGAGCATGCTCTTGAAGTTAAACGCAAAGGTAATATCCTCAACAGCGTCACCATCATTATCAATATGAATACTGTAAGTTGCGTCAGGGTCCATGGCAAAATAGTTTGGGCCGCCGTAGGCATCTTGTAATGGAATGTAATTGGCAATAAACGTAACGTAATCGTCTCTGCCTGCCTCATAACTATTAAATACATAAAAGTCGGTAGAGTCTAAAGTTGGAAAGCGGCTAATATTTGGCGCTTCACGGTGACTTGATGCCTCGCTAGAGGTGCTTACTAAGGTACTGCATACTACTACTGCGAGTATAGATGGAGTTAAAGCTTTCATGACTTTTTCCTTTAGTTTTGATTGGAGTCATCATTAATAACGAAGCAAAAAGCACAATGGATGCAAAAAAGTTAAAAAATTTTATTTTTTGTTAAATTAAATAATAAAAGAGGAGGCTAATGCGCGATTAGCCTCCTCTTTTTTTCGCGTGCAAAAAGCTATAAAATAACTAGCTCAGTGGTATAAAGTACCTCAGTTGGTGAGCCATTAGGTGAGCCACCGAGTGGCTCTAAACTTACTGCAAGTAAGGCAATGTTTTGCGCATTAAAGCGTGTGTCTTTTATTAATAGTTTTTCACCTTGTTTAGGCAATAAGCCCAGCGAAATAGGTGCATCTTGTCCTTTTAAAATCATCCATAGCTCGTAGTCTTTATCTGTTTGAGCAACTAATTTAGTGCTGGCTTTAACTGATAATACTTGCTCGTTCACATTAATAAACCACAGTGATTGTTTATTTTGGTTTTGTACCAGCGCAATTTGCTGGCTATCTTGGAGTTGTGTGGTTGGCTGAATAATTAAAAATGCTAAAATAATACAGGCCGCTGTGGCTATAAATGACCAAGTACGCCATAACGATGGAGCCGGTTTTATGACTGTTTTAGCTTGCGGTGAGTTGTTTTCTATTTTATCTAAAATGTGTTGCCATACATGAGCGCTGGGTGCTTGTGGTGTAATTGCACTGGCTAAGTCATTTAAATTTTGCTCCCACATAACGGTAGCTTCGCGCGCTTGTGGTAGGCTCAACATTAAACGCTGAAAACGCTTTCGGGCAAGCCCCTTTAATGTGCCTAGCACATATTGAGCCGCTAAAGTCTCTAGTAGTTCTGGTTTGTTATAATTCATAACGTTAAACACCTCTGCAACTGCTGTAACCCACGCCTGATCCAGCTTTTAACCGTACCTAAGGGCGTTTCTATGTAATTGACTAGTTCACCATGGCTCAAGCCCTTGTAATAGGCTAAATGTATGGCTTGTTTTTGCTGTGGATCGAGTTGTTCAATACAATCAACGAGTTTGGTTTGTTCGTCGTAACTAACATCGACTGCTTGTTCATCGTATTGCTCATCGCCCATGGCTTGTTCTTTTCTGACCTTATGATAGCGCAGCGCATCTAAACATCTGTATCGTACTATGCTTATCATCCAGCTTATTACAGTGCCTTTTGTGGAATTGTACTCAGATGCGTTATGCCAAATTTTAATAAATGCCTCTTGCAATACTTCTTCTGCGTGAGCTCGGTTTGAAAGCATATTCAAACTAATCGCAAATAATTTACCACTGGTTTGCTGATATAAATCGGCAAAAGCGGTTTTGTTACCCTGTGCAGTTTTACACAAAAGGGGGAGTAAATTATCGTTTTCCATATGGGTCCTGTTGTTTTTATTATTACTGATTAAACGTTTAAGGGCGGGAATTGGATGCACACTTTATAGCTGACTTTTCATATTAGCTGTTATGCGCATCTAAACAAGTTTTAATCCTAAATAATGCATTTTAATGATGAGAAAAAATGACCGACTTAAATGTAAAAAGCACATATTAGTTAATTAACTTAGAAAGGCGTAAATTATAGTACTTAATAATCAGTTGGTTACAATAATTACCGGGCTTTAAATTCGTGTTTTATTGGCGTATAAATTGCAACTACACTTGCACAAGGCTGTTAAAAAACATAAAAACAGTAAATACAAAGGGGAATTTATGTGGGCTGCAACGAGTTATTTAATTTTAGCGTTAATTTTTATATTGATAGGCTGGGAGGTTAACTCGGTTTATTTTGCCGTGGTATTTTATTGGAGTGCACTGTCGTTAATACTTGTTAGTGGTGCATATATTTTTAATTTAGCGAAAATTTTTAGAAAGCGCGAAAATGGTGTCATCCCATTTTATATTCGCTGGGCATTTGTACCTTTTTTATTGGGGGTGCAAATTTACAATGCGTATTCTCGAAAGCACGATAAAGTCCCTCCGATTCAAAAAGTTAACGAGCATTTGTTTTTAGCATGCAGATTATTCCCCTCCGATATTGATACGTTAAAAGAAAACGGGATAACAGCAATTTTAGATGTTACGTGTGAGTTTGATGGTTTAGAGTGGAGCTCTACACAAGAAAATATTAGCTACTTAAATATTCCAGTGCTTGATCATAGTGTGCCTACGCATTCGCAGTTAAATCAAGCAATAAATTGGATCCATCATCACATAAAAGAAGACCGCCGCGTGGTAGTTCATTGTGCACTAGGAAGAGGGCGCTCTGTATTTGTAATGGCAGCGTATTTATTGAGCCAAAATAAAAACGCCGATGTTCACCAAGTGCTCGCGCAAATAAAAGAAACCCGCGAAACCGCAAATCTTAATAAGCATCAGCTTCGTCATTTAGCAAAGCGACATAAAAAGGGCGAGCTGGTTATTAAAAACAAAGCTGTATTAATAGCCAATCCTGTGTCGGGTACCAAAATGTGGCAAGACAAAGAGCATTTAATAGTGGCTAGGTTGTCGGCGTATTATGATTTAGAAGTATTAACCACCACCAAAGAAATAAACGGTATTGAGCTTGCTAAACAAGCCATTAACGATAAGCCAGATATAATTATTGCCTGTGGTGGCGATGGAACCGTGACAGAAGTAGCAAGTGTGTTGGTAAACACCCAGTGTAAACTGGGCATTATACCAATGGGCACAGCCAATGCTTTAGCTCATGTGCTTATGGGGATTAGATCTAAAATAATTCCTGTTGAACAGGCCTGCGATTTAATTATTGATGGTCAAACTCACACAATAGATACCGCGTATTGTAACGATGAGCTAATGCTGTTGTTAGCTGGTATTGGTTATGAGCAATCGATGATAGAAAAAGCGGATAGAGAGGCTAAAAATAAATCTGGGCAACTTGCGTATTTAAACGGTTTTTTTCAGGCATTTAGTGAGCAAAAAGCGCAAACGCTTTATGTCACTCTTGACGATAACCAAACACAAGAGGTGCATACCAATAGCTTTATAGTTGCTAATGCGGCTCCGTTTACTACACTACTAGCGCAAGGGGGAGGGCAACCCAATCACGAAGATGGTCTGCTAGACATAAATTGGCTGGTACCAAGTGAAGAAAATACAACCAGCGTGCTTAGCATTGCCGAGCTAATGTTTAGCAGTATTACTCAAACCCAATTGGCAATTAGCTCGCATCATACAAATGCTAAAAGAGTAACCATTACGGCAGATGATGACATAAAGTACGTGCTAGATGGTGAGGTAAAAACAGCTAAAACACTGGTTATTAACATAGACCCAGGCGCGCTAAAGGTTATTAGCAAAGAGCTGTAAATACAAAAAGCACGATTAAACGTGCTTTTTAATTGCGTATTGTTTATTACTTTTTAATAGACGGCCAAACAAAACCGCTCGTATCAGGCGTGTTAGTGTGTTTTGGACGTGCTGCGCTTTTAGGCTTACGCAGTGGCTTGTTACTTAAAGTATGAAGGTAAAGCGCTTCTACTTTATCACGCGCCCAAGGGGTTTTACGTAAAAACTTTAAGCTCGACTTAATACTTGGTGAGTCGGTAAAACACTTAATTTTTACTTGCTCGCCCATGGCTTTAAAACCTAAGCGTTGCTCAAGCTCTACTAAAATTTGTTCTAATGTTACCCCGTGAAGAGGATTTTTTGGTTGATTATCCATAGCCATACTACTTATTTAAACTGCGCGCATTGTAGCGTAAATACTCATTTAGCGCTAATTGACCGTAATGGTTTTAGGCTTAGCGGGATAAACAACATTGCCATTTTTATTTAATTTTAGCCAAATTAGCTCACGGTTATTTTGCTGCGAGTTAATGGCCGCGCACACTAAGACAAAAGATTGTACTTGTATCAGCGCACCTTCACTATAGCGTTTGTTATCGTACCAACAGATATCACCACTATTAATAATCTCATTTGCGTCAATAATAGAATGTGTTTTGAGCGTTTTTGCATAGCTGTTAAAGGCTAAAGTGAATGCAATTAAAAAAATAAATAAACTCATAATATGGCGCATGATCAACCTCGAATTTTGATAGTTTAAAAATAGTACACACGATTAAAAAACATGCTAGGGTAAGTAATAGCGTTATACAACACTGACTTAAACACACAACTATAAAAAGGTGAACACATGCAATTTAATCAAACAATGATAGATGAATTTACGTTATTAGCTAAGTTTCCACGTGAGAGCAAAATGCAGGGGATCAAGTTACACTCGGATGCGCAGCCAAATTTATTAAGCGCAGCGCAAAGGTTGTTTGATAAAGGCGTAATAGATAGCCCAGATGGCGGCTATTTAACCGAACTGGGCCTTGATTTAATTGAGCACGTAAGTGTTATACACAGTGCGTTAAAAAGTTAAACCGCATCGCGCTGATTTTGCGGCGCGGCGTCACTAAATGCATGTAGAGCATTACAGCGGGCATAAATGGCTGCAATTTTTGGATACGCAGCCATATCAACATTAAAACGCAACGCATTAAATACCTGTGGCACTAAACATATATCAGCCAGCGATGGCTGATCCCCAGCGCAAAAGTTATTATTTTCATTTAACATCAATTCTATTTTTTCAAAACCAAGCTCTACCCAATGTTTGTACCAGGTGGTTTTTGCTTGCTCGTCTACACCCAGTTCGTTGCTTAAATACTTGAGCACGCGTAAGTTATTTACAGGGTGAATATCACATGCCACTGCATAGCTAATATTACGAATTTGCGCTTTTTGCCATGCAGTACCATAAATTAGCGGCGTTTGTGGATAGCTTTCATCTAACCATTCTAAAATAGCGAGTGATTGCGCTAATACGCCTTCGTCTGTTTCAAGAGCGGGAAGTAGGCCTTGCACATTTTTATCTAAATAAGGCTGAGCTAGCTGTTCAGACTTAAGTAAATTAACAAATTGCATATCATGCTCAATGCCTTTTAAATTAAGTGCTATGCGTACACGATAAGCAGCAGATGAGCGAAAGTAGCTGTATAGTTTCATTGTTATTATTCCTCGCCTGTAAAATGTTTTGTGATACTACGCCAGCACTGAGTGTAATTAGTTTGGCGTTCTTTTCCTTCAAGGGCATATTTAGTGGGCGATATTATGTAACGAGATTCAAACATAAAGGCCAACGTGTTCTCGTATTTTTGCGGAATGAGCTCAGCGTTAGATGCTTTTTCAAATACCTCTGCTTCAGGCCCATGGGGCGACATGCAATTATGCAAACTAGCGCCTCCAGGTACAAACCCATGCTGTTTTGCATCGTAAACTCCCTCTATTAAACCCATAAACTCACTCATAATATTCCGATGGTAGTAGGGAGGCCTAAATGTATTCTCTGCCACCATCCAGCGCGGTGGAAAAATTACAAAATCTACATTTGCCATGCCCTCAGTGGCTGAGGGGGAGGTAAGTACAGTAAAAATAGAGGGATCTGGGTGATCAAAACTCACCGTGTTAATAACATTAAAACGGGCCAAATCGTATTTGTACGGGGCGCTGTTACCTGTCCATGCAACCACATCAAAAGGCGAGTGAGTGATTGGGCAGCTAAATAGATTACCATTAAATTTAGTTATTAATTGAAAGTTGCCTTCTTTATCTTCAAATGACGCAACAGGGTATTTAAAGTCCCTATCGTTTGCGTAGCCATTAGCACCAACGGGGCCGCGCTCGGCGAGCTCAAACGCATGGCCATAGTTTTCACAAATGTAACCACGTGCAGTTTCATCTATTAAATCAACCGAAAACTTTATCCCGCGTGGGATTACTGCAATTTCGCCAGGCTTTACAGTCAGCTTTCCGCACTCAGTGTGTAATAGCAATTCGCCCTGTTGAGGCACAAACAACAGCTCACCATCGGCATTACAAAAATAACGGCCTTGCATAGAGCTGTTTGCAACATACATATGAATACCAATACCCGATTGACTATTGGCACTGCCGTTTGCAGCCATTGTAATTAATCCATCAATAAAATCAGTAGTCTTCGAGGGAATATCAATCGGGCTCCAGCGCATCATCGTAGGGGGCGTAATTGCTTCAGTTATAGGTGCTGTTCTTATTAATGCGTTATCTATAGCGGTGTATTCGCCTTGTACAACAGATGGACGAAGGCGGTATAACCACGTGCGGCGATTAGCAGCACGCGGCGCTGTAAAGGCAGTGCTGCTAAATTGCTCAGTGTATAAATTGTACTTAACTTTTTGTGGGGTAAATTGCCCAATAGGCAGTGCTCCGGGTAGTGCTTCGGTTTCAAATTCATTGCCAAAACCGCTCATGTAGTTTATTTCGTTGGCCATAATGTGATCCTGTGAGAGTGACAGTGTTTTATCTTTCTAGGGCCTGTTTATCTTTCGAGGTTGAATTTGCAGCAGTCTGTTTGGTAATTAGGCAAGACAGAGCCTATGCAGTGTGGTTGTTCCCCATAAATAGGCGATAACGTAGCATAAATGCCAAACAGGCGCTGCCCGAAGGGTTCTGCCTAGGGATCATTTACTCTTTGTTGCTCGGTTTTTACTTAGCCCACTAGGTTACAAACCTCACGCCGCGATTAAATGGCCCCTAGATTGAACAAATTTCAATCCTGAAAGGTCAACAGGCCCTAATTAGTTTAAAGTACTCTCAAGTGAGAGTAATTTCAAATGAGCGCATGTTTTAGACTGTAAATAAAAATGCACAACTTGAAAAGTGTGTAAAAACGGTGAGAAAGTACTAATGGAAATAGATTTAAATGAATTTTTGCCTTATCAGCTAAACCAATTGGCAACTAAAATTAGTGATGACTTTGCCAGTGTATATCAACAAAAATACAATTTAACCATTTCTCAATGGCGCATAGTGGCCAATTTAGCTCAATTTGGTCAAAGTAATGCGAGGGAATTATGTTCATTGGCCAATATGGATAAGTCTACGGTTTCAAGAGCCATTAAAGCGTTAATAGATCAAGGCTACTTAGTTACTCAGTTAAGTGAGCAAGATAAACGAGCAACTGACGTTATGTTAAATCAGCGAGGAAAAGAGTTATACCAGCGTATCGCACAGGATGCGTATATTTGGCAGAGACAACTAGCGGCTAATTTTAGTAAAGATGAGCAGGAACAACTTTTAAGCTTACTAATTAAATTAAAAACATCTTTCAAATAAAAAAAGCCCATCAAAAGATGGGCTTTAATAAATAGCTTTTTACGCTAATGCGATTAGAAAGTGTAACGAACACCTACACGCATTTGCCATAAAGACGCATCAGTTTGTACTGATGTATTTGCATTGTTTTCGTTAAAGCCAGAGTATACGTAACGGCCTTGCTCATCAATTGATGTTGAAATCATGCTAGCGCCAACGAAAGGACCTTTTTTAAGTACGCCCCAATCATCGTTTAATAGGTTAGTTAAGTTATCAATTACGAAGAATGCTTCACCTTTATGGCCATCCATAAAGCCTGGTAATTCTTGAGTAACTTTAAAGTTAAATTTAACAAACCAATCTGAGTTTTCAGCATTACGACCAGTGATTTCACCGCGCTCTAAACCGTTAGACGCGATAAAGTCATTAAACGCATTAATTTCATCAGCGCTCATGTCATAAACAACGTTAGGATCGTTTTCAAGTGGTACGTAAAGTAATTGGCGATCTCCGTTCCAGTTTGCATCGCCCCATACTTTTTCGTCACTACCATCAAATGTATAGCTGTATGGTAAGCCTTTGTATGCTTCACCGTATAGGTTAAAGCGAGTAGCAAAACCATCTACAAACTCATGAGAGTAGCCAAGCGTCATAGTAAAACGATGTGGGATTTCGTAATCTGATGATGCAACCCCAGGGTTACCAGGATCCGTTAGCGCAATATTGCCGTAGTTAGAACCCGCAACAGAGCTTGTCATTGGGTTAACATCGTCTGAATCCGTGTACGCGTAACCAAAGTTAACACTTACGCCATTATCAAACATTTTGCTAACTGCTAGTGATATAACTGAAGAGTCGCCGCTATCACCACTTACATTAGTTAGAAGATATTCATTTGCGCGCCCTTCAATTGATTCGTAAATAGGGCGGCCATCAAAAGTTGTTGTACCTGTATCTTGAAGAGCAATGTCACGCATTAGCGCAGCATCTTTCTTCTTAGAGTATAAGTAATCAAGTGAAATTACATACTCGTTTTCTGTTGTGTATGTTGCACCAATTGAGTATTTCCACTCTGAAGGAATTTCAAAGTCTGGGTCAACAGCGTTTACAAGACCATCGCCAGAACCAGGAACAACACCTGCAACGGCATCAAATTGAGACTGAGGGATTTCAAAACCTGGAGAACCACCATTTACGTTAGGTGTAGCAAATAAGTCGATAGCACCAAACTGGTTTGCACTAATATTAGTAATACCGTCGTTTGAATAAGAGTTCGATAGCCAAACATTCGGGTTACCACCAGAGAATAAGCCAACGCCTGCGCGTACTTCTAGCTCGTCTGTTGCGTACCACTGGAAGCCAACTCGTGGTTGAAGTAAATCAATACCATCGAACGTGCTTTGGTTACTAAAGCCGTAGCGGTCAGTAAAGTTTTGGTTGAAGTTAGGTACGTCATCACTTGTGTATTTATCGTAACGTAAACCAAACGTGATGTTTGCATCTAGGTCTGTAAATGCGTATTCATCTTGAACATAAAACGTATGCTGAGCGTATGAGAAACTTGCAGCAGCATCGTTTGGATCGTTAGTTGTTGCAGCATTATTATAGAAAATGGCGCTTGCTATACCGTTTTCAAAATCATCGACTGAATTAAAACGATATTCACCTTCAGTATGCTGCACGAATAAGTTAAATACATCTAGCTCTTCAAACTCATAACCAGCTGTAATGGTATGTTGGTCAAGATAATAAGTACCCGCTACTTTAAATGTAGTGGTATCGTAATCTAGATCATTTGACTGTCGAGAATCATCTGGCCCGATAAATACAGTACCACCATCTTCTGTACGAATTTGCATTTCGCCAAAGCTGCTAGCAGCATCAAGTGACTGTACAGTTGCATCTAGTTCTGATTTACCAATACGAACTTCAGTTGAAAAGTCATCTGACCAATCTGAGTAAACAGATGCGATGATTGAAGTAAATTCTGCACTTTGGTCGTAAAAGTGGTTAGATAATGAAACACGGCTAGAACCAGTATCAGACTGTGAAACCGTATTACCATCGTTGTAGTTATAGATTAAGTTTGCACGGTGATCTTCGTTGATGTTCCAATCTAATTTAACTAAGATTTTTTCATCTTCAACAGGCATACTTGAAGGCATACCGCCTACGTCATAACCATATACAGATTGAGCTACACTTGTAATACGAGCAATATCATCTGCAGTTACACTGCCGCTGCTTAAACCGTCGTAGTTAAACTGTTGAACACCTTCAAGTTTTTCATATGAAGTGAATAAAAATAGTTTATCTTCGATTAACGGTAAGCCAACGTTAAAGCCGTAACGTTTTTCGGTGTAGTTACCGTTATCAACGTCTTCGCCTTCAATTTTATCGCCTTTTAATGAATCACTTGTGAAATCGTAGAAGATGCCACCGTGAACTTCATTTCCACCAGATTTAGTTACCGCATTAATGTTACATGAGGTAAAACCACCGTACTGTACGTCAAATGGTGCTAGCTCAGCTGAAACTTGCTCAATTGAGTCAAACGAGAAAGGGGCACGAATAGTAGGGTAACCGTTAGAGCTTAGACCGAAGTTATCGTTCATACGAACGCCATCTAGCGTTAAGCTGTTGTAACGAGGGTTACCACCACCACAGTTGATTGAACCGCGGCTATCATCAATTGTGATACGCGGGTCAATACGAATGATATCTTTTAAATCACGGTTAATTGCAGGCGTGTTTTCAAGATCAGTTAAGGTAAATGTAGAAGCAGGACCTGTACCACCAGACATAGAGCTGATAGGTGCACCTGTTACTACAATTTGCTCCATGCTTGATTGTGGCTCAAGTGCAGCATTTACTGGGTAATCGTTACCAATGTTCAGGATGATATTATTAAATTCTTGGTCAGCGTAAACATCAGAATCAACGATTACCTTGTAAGGACCACCAACACGAAGACCTTTAGCAGTAAAGTAACCTGCATCGTTTGCTTCTGTTGTTTTAACTGAGCCAGATGGTACGTGTAAAATTGTTATTTTAGTTCCTGGAGCAGGGTTACCGTTTGGACCAGTAATTTGACCCTTAATCGCAGAGGTTGTTTCGTTGGCGAATGCAGCGCCACTTACACTTACACACGCAGCGATAGCAAGTGAGAGTGCTGTTTTTTGAAGTTTAGTCTTCATTTTCATTTCCCGTGAAAGTTATAATTAAATTGTTATTTTAAGTAGTATAAATTAAATAGTACTGCTGAATTTATACTCTTGTAATATGCAAAATTAATTTGCACAATTTATACTTGTATACTTAACTAAATTTGGATTAATTACTTATTATTATGTTACCGCCGTTATGTGACAGTATTATGAAATGCAAATTTTATAATTCCTTTTACAACTGATTATTTACATTTTGTAATTAATACAATTTTAGCTTTATTATTTTAGCTATACTCCAGACCATGTATAAACATAAATTAATTCCCGTGTGTAGGTTTTTTATTTATAGGTTGATTATTATTTTGTCGTTATTTTTAATTTTTTATTGTCATCTGACGAATCAAATAAATAGTTCAATACACCGGCAAGTCTAATGCCTGCTTTTTGCAAACGTTGCTTAACAAGCGGATTGTATTTAAAAACATAACTATAGCTCACTTCATCACTGGTTGAGGTATAAATATCTTCGGCCAATTCATGAGATTCCATCAGCCAAGTAGTAGGGCTGCTGTTTAAGTATGTTTTAATTAATGCTGCATCGTCGGTATCTATAAACTTAGCATATTCAGTGTAAGCTAAATTTTCATTTTCTATTAATCCAGTGTCCCAAAGGCTATGCAAATTGGTTTCGTTGTCAAAAAAATCAACTTTAATTAAATTGCCGCCTCTATCTTCACTTCGCCCAGCATGAAATGGTTGGTGGCTGTCGCCTACCAAATGAACTAAAAACTTTAGGGCAAACTGTTTTTCATTAAATGAAGAAGTAGGTGACTGGAGTGTACTAATAGAGAAGTAAATACCTTCTAGAATGTTTGTAACATCGTCTTTGCTGTGTGTGTGTGCGTGATTTATGGAAAGCGTTTTATTTTTGGGAAGATTTATGTAGTGCCAGCGTGAAGATTTTTTACGCCAAAATAGCTCAGGGCTAGATCGCATTTCATCAGCCCAAGTAGCAACTTGAGCCAGAGATTGCCCGTCTAATAGCGGCAACAAGTTATGCATCGTTTCGTCACTCAAATGCTGCTCAGCAATATGCCCAACAATTCGATGACCATTTTGACCCCATGCATACACTTTAGAAGTTGTAAAAATAGCACCAATTATTAACGTTGTGGCTACGAGAGTAGCAATTTTAATGCGCATCACTGTTTCTTGCATTTATTTTTATTCACCTATTAGCTGGTGTAAACATTGTGATTGTTTTTGCTAAATATAGGAAGGAGTCAAGAGTATTCATTATTTCTTATTCATAACCGTTTAAAATCAGCGGTTTATCTGTGATGGGTAAAATTACCTGTTGTAATAAGTAAATAATATTGTTCAAATATGACCTTAGCGTTGTTAGGTACATCTTATTGATGGGGTTTAGAAAGGTCATGTTACATAAACTGTTGTTTGTTACACTTTTGTTTCTGGTTATGGTTGCCGCATGGTCTGTTGGAAAGGTGAGCGTTAAAAGTAATGAAATAAATTTTCCAGAACTAATAAAAACGTCAACACAATGTTATACAACAGCCAGTGAAAACAAAAATCAGCTTATTGTATTTACGCCATCGCAAAGCGTGGCAGAGAAGCTTACAGAGTCTCTATGCCTTGATGCCGTGGTAACTAAACAATACGGTTCTGTTAAAGGCTACTGGGGTGACAGTACAACGGAGAGCTTCGATTTTGTTGGAAAAGGAATTGCAGACCTAGTACTTGCAAAAAACAATATAATGGATGCCTTTAATGCAGAGCTAACCTATAACTATCAATCTGTGGTGGGCTTCTCGGATTACACCGCATTTTTTATCTCCTCAAAAGAAAAGCCACGCTTAACAAAGCAATACTTTTTAGATAAGCGTATAGGCTTATTGGATTACCCCACAAGCCGCTCTGGGCATATACTGCCTAAGAAAATGTTTAAAGATTTAAATATCAACTTAGCCAATCTAGATATTATCTACGCCAGCTCTCACAGCGAGCTGCGTGACTTATTAGCTAATGGGCAGGTCGATATTATTGCGTCTTTTTGGAAAGAAAGTGACGCAGCACGTTTTTCAAAAAATTACATAACTCCCTTAAGTAATAAAATTTCAGGTTCGCGCTGGTATCTAAAAATGCAGCAAAACAATACAGACCTTTTATGCGCTGTACAGCGTCATATTCTTGATATGACAAAGGAGCAGACGCTGAGTTATTACAAAGAGGCGCAATCTTACTGGGATTGCAGTTCAGAGCAAGTAACAGCTAAAGGTGAGAGCGTTAAAAATGGATAAGTATAAATATGTTTTTTTTGGCTGCGCTGTTTTTATTATTAACTGTTTAGTGTTTTATGTGTCTGTAATTAATGAGCAGAGTGACGCTATTAAACGCCAAGTTATAGAAACTGAAAAACAAGTTGCATTGGACTTACCATTAATTGCGCTTTCAAATGAGTTGTTAAAGCACTCAGGTAACCAGCATGCAGTGCAAGACTATTTATTAAAGCTCAATGGCTATTTAGACAACAGTCTGCGCTTAGTCAAAATTGAACCAAAATCTGCTAAGCCTATAACTTTAAAACCAAATCAGTTTGTAAGAACGCTTAAGTCAAGCACCACACATGTCTCTTTAGTGTTCGAAGAAAACGCACAGTTTTGGTCAGAAAACAGGTTTTTAATTTGCTTGTTGTTTCTCATCTCGAGTATTTTGTTTAGCAAATGGTTGAAATCTATTATAGATATGCCTATTGAGGCGAAAACGCCACCATTGAGTACAGATACTGACTTAGCTAAACCAAAAGAGCTGGCTTTAATTATTGATTTAAATACCAAAACACTCAGTAATAACTATGTGCCTGATGTTACTGTGTGCTTAGCAAATAAACCGTTATGCTTTTACTTAGCATTAATAGAGTTTTGTCGTGATAATAACGATGTTGTGCTAAATCAAAATAAATACGTGCCAGATGAGCTGATAGATTTGGCAAATAAGTATTTTTACAGGCTAATAGAGCTTGGGCATACCATACGCAAGCGTCCAAATTTTAATAGTAGCTTAGAAAAAACACTCAGTGAGATCCGCGCAGCCCTAGATGAAGTTTTAAATGAGTATCCTGATATGAAGGATATTTATTATCCGCCTAAGGCGTATGGGGAAGGGTCTAGATCTAGGTTACACAGTTACGCTTTAATCAATGTTGCAAAAGGAAATATAGAGATAATAGGAAAGTAGCATGCTACCTTCCTATTCTTGAGTGAAGGAGGCAGGCGCAGTTATTTAGGTGCAAACTGCGCAGCTTTAAGTGGACTATTTTGCGAGACAAAGGTTTTAAGTGCCTGGGCATCGGTTTCATCTGTGCTCACAAAGCCTTTAAGTTTATTAATCGCAGGGTAACCGTCGCCACCCGATGCGTTATAGCTATTTAAACTCATACGGTAAGTTTTATTCTCTTCAAGTGGTTTACCGTCAATGAGTACACTGACTAATTTGCCATTTTTACGGGTAAACGCTAATTTGTGATATTGTAAATATGCACCTGCATCCACTGGGAAGCTAGTCACTGTTTCTAAGTAGTTCCACAAATCACGCCCTTGCCAGTCCATGTAAGTAATGCGATTTTTAAACGGGTGTACTTTTAAAATATCTTTATAGCTAATATCGCCCGCTTCAATAGAGCTTCTTATTCCGCCCCCACTAATAAGGCCAAAGTCGGCGCCAACTACATTCATTTGTGCCTGTATAATTACACGGGCTAAATTAGTTTGCTGGTACCGTACTTTGTTTCTATCGCCCTCAAGGCGCGCATCAACACTGCCAATTTTACCTGCAATTTGTTTTGCACCCTTGGCTTGGTAAGTGGCTAAAAATGATTTTAAAGTAGGATCGGGCTCAATGTATTCATTGGCTAATACTTGTTTACTTGACCCATCGTCTTGAATTTCATCAACATATAAATTAACAGGCATTAATTTGTAATCTAATAAGGTCAGTGTGCCGTTTTCTAGCTTAAACTCTGCTTTACCTACATACTTGCCCCATTCGTGTGCTTGCATAATCCATGTGCCATTTTGCTGATCAGGTTTACAAGCAAGACCTGGTTTGAAGTTATCGTCGTTTTTATTTTTAGCAGCCATACAAACCGGCTCTTGCGAGTGGCCACCAATAATCATATCTAAGGTATTTGCGGGTAAAGAGCGAGCTAGAGTAACATCGCCTGGCGCATTAATTCCAAAGTTTGCATCTACATAATGGCCCATATGCGTCAGTGCAATGGTGATATCGGGGTTGTATTGCTGTTTAATTTCTTTAACAAGTTTAGCTGTTACATCAACAGGGTCTTTAAATTCTAAATGGCCAATATATTGAGGGTTAGCTATTTTAGCAGTGTCTGTAGTGGTAAGCCCGATAACCGCAATTTTTAAGCCATTTTTTTCAAAAACTTGATAGCCTTGAAATGCACTTTCTCCGGTGGCTTTATCAAAAATATTTGCAGACAGTAAGGGGAAGTTAGCCCATTGCTGCTGCTTAGCTAAAACGCTAAGCGGGTTATCAAATTCATGGTTACCAATTGCCATAGCATCGTAACCGAGTAACGACATCCCCTTAAAATCAGGCTCTGCGTGTTGTAGGTCTGACTCTGGTATACCGGTATTAATATCACCGCCAGAAAGCAGCAGTACTGCATGGCCTTGCTGTCGTGCCTCATTTCGCAAAGCGTCAATTAACGTTTTACGTGCAGCCATACCATATTCACCTTTTTCGTTATGCCAAAAGCGCCCATGATTATCATTAGTATGTAATACAGTAATATACTGTGGAGCATTGGAGGTGTTAAAAGGTGAGCTTGTACAACCTATAACAGATAAAATAACTGAAAATAAAATAATTATACGCATGAAATACCCATTTATTATGGTGTGCTTAATTTATTAGGCGCTTAGTTTAAACTAATTTTGCAATAAATAACGTACTTATTTTAACCTTTTTTATACTGGAATTTTAAATGCTGTATTAAATTAATAAATGCGTTTTCTCTAAGCGAGTTCAGTGAACAGTATTTAAGAGTAAATGTAATAAAGTGTAACTGAAGAGGTGTGAATTGTAGCTGAGCCTTATTTGTGCTTTTCCTTGGCATGTCGTGTAGATTAGTATTAACACTTAATTTAAATAACAATAACAAAAAGGACTCATGATGAAAAAGTGCCTGATTGGCTCACTACTTGCGTTTTCGTGCTTTACTAGCCAAGCCACCATTGTTGAAATGCAAACCTCGCACGGTGTAATAGAAATTAACTTGTTTGATCAACAAACACCCAACACGGTAGCTAACTTTTTAAGTTATATTGAAGATGACGCATACAACCAAACTGTTATACACCGCTCAGTGAGCGACTTTGTAATACAAGGCGGTGGCTTTACATTTACCGACGAATTAGTGCCAATAACCACTCAGCCAGCTGTTGTTAATGAGCCTGTTTTATCTAATGTCAAGGGCACAATCGCGATGGCTAAACTAGCCAACGATGAAAACAGCGCAACGAGCCAATGGTTTTTTAATATGGTTGATAATAGCGCAGCGCTTGATACTCAAAACGGCGGTTTTACAGTATTTGGACAAATTACAGCGCAAAGCCAAGCTACGCTCGATAATATTGCCGGATTGGTACATTGCGGCGATATTCCATTGGTTGATATAACCAGTGAACAATGCTCAAGCAGTGACGTAGCTCTGAGCAGCGCTAACTTTGTAAATATTAATAGTGTGGTGGTATTAGATGACGACCCGCTTTCATCTGCCAGCTTAAACCCAACAACCAATACATTAATAAGCCAAGAGGATTCATCCTCTGAGGCCGGTTCGTCAAGCAGCTCGGGTGGGAGTATGGGGGCTGGTTTTTGCTTAATTGCACTGCTTGGCATAGGAAAACGGTTAAAACGCGCTAAATACTAACTATGTGCTAAACAGTAAATAAAAAAGCGGCTAATAAGCCGCTTATACTAAAATGCTAAAATTCGCCAAACAATCGCAAGCCATAAAGCAAACACGCTGGCGCAGCCGAGTAAAAAAACATTAAAGCGCATTCTTACATTATTACTGCCAATATGAATAACCGTATGCACAACACGCGAAATAACAAATAAGCACGCAAGCGCAGTTATTAAATAGCTGGCGCTGTTAAGTTGCAGTGCAACAATACAACCGATATAAAAAAGCACAGGTATTTCAAACTGATTAGTAAAGTTTCTATCGGCAACGCGTACGGTATCTCCTGCGTTATCAAGGTGCATGGTTTTAAAATCGCTTAACTGTAATTGTTTGTTTTTTGCAGCAGCAAAGCGTCGTTTGCCCATAATTAACATTACAATGAGTGATAACGTTACTTGTGCAAACATGGCGAGTATTATTATTTTTTCCATCCTATTTCCTTCGTTATTATTTTACTGACTTTAAGTATGCAGGTGTTTTTCACAATGTGTTACATAAATTAGTATTATTTTGTGGTAAACCCTTAATTGTTAGTGTTAATTTAGTCCTGTTACGTTGTTTTTAGCGCATCCTAAGCGCAATTTTAATGGAAAAACAAAATGAAAAAAATTCTTGGTTTTAGCGCCATCGCTTTAGCAGTTTTAAGTGGCTGTACAAATACATCATCGGTTTCTAGTTCTTCACAAAGCACCTTACTTTCCGACACATTAGTTGTAAGCCCAAATGACACACGTGAATATAAAACCCTAAAGCTTGAAAACGAAATAGAAGTAATTTTAGTCTCTGATCCAAGTGCTGAAAAATCAGCAGCATCGCTAAGTGTAGGTGTAGGTTTACTACACGACCCTATGATGCAGCAAGGTATGGCACATTACTTAGAGCATATGCTTTTTTTAGGCACAGAGCGCTACCCCGACACAAAAGGCTACTCTGATTTTATGACCAAAAATGGCGGGGTAAATAACGCGTATACCTGGCTCGATATTACCAACTACATGTTTAAAATTAATAACGATGCCTTTGATGAAGCGCTAGACCGTTTTGCTGATTTTTTTAAAGCTCCTAAACTGTATCCTGAATATGCGGATAAAGAAAAAAACGCTGTCAATGCCGAGTGGTCAATGCGCCGCGAAATGGACTTTTTTGGTCAGTTTAAACTTGCCCGTAAAATGATGGGTGATCACCCTGCAAATCGTTTTTTAATTGGTAACCTAGAAACGTTAGGTGACAAAGAAGGTAGCCAATTACATAAAGAAACGGTCGACTTTTACAATAAATATTATTCATCTAACATCATGAAAGTGGCGCTTATTTCAAACTTGCCAATTGATCAAATGGAGCAAAAAGCAAAAACTTATTTTGCCGATATCGAAAATAAACACATTGAAAAGCCAACCGTTACTGCTGAACTTGATTTTGATAACGCCGGTGGGAAAAAAGTATATTACTCACCGAATGAAGACGTAAAACAACTGCAACTTGAGTTTACTATTAATAACAATAGCCGCGACTTTGCAGTAAAACCTAATCGCTATGTAAGTTATTTATTAAGTAATGAAATGCCAGGTAGCCCTGCACAAATACTACGCGACAAAGGCTGGGTATCACAATTAACTGCGTCACCTTCTCCTAGCCAGTATGGTAATTACGGCGCACTGACTATTTCGTTAGAATTAACCGATGAAGGCATGAAAAACCGCGAAACAATTGTCGCAACTATTATGCAATACATTGAACTGATTAAAAAAGAAGGTGTAGATGCTAAGTACTTTAACGAGATTCGTACATCACTTAGCAACCAATTTAAGTTTTTAGAAAAAGGTGATGAGTTTAGCTATGTCAGCGCGCTTACTGGCAGCATGCAAGATTACCCATTAAATCATGCTATTGATGCACCTTACTATTATGCTAAATTTGACGCAGAGGCGATAAACGCGGTACTTAAACAATTAAATGCCGATACGCTGCGCGTTTGGTATATTTCGCAACAAGAAGAAACCGACTCGCAACTGCATTTTTATGATGGTAAGTACCGCATAGAAGATATTAGCGATGCCGAGATTGCCAGCTGGAAAACACCAAGCGAGTTTAAGCTTGCTTTACCAAGTGTAAATAACTTATTACCTGAAAGCTTTGCCATTAAAACAGCTAAGTTTAAAGAGCAGAAACACCCTAAACTGGCTTACGATAAAAACGGCGTAAAAGTATGGCGCCAAGCAAGTCAAAAGTTTGCAGACCAGCCAAAGGGGTTGGTTGAGGTATATATTAATACCCAACCTGGCTTAAACGACTTAAATGCTGAAGTACTTTATTCAGTTTGGGCCGATTTATATAACATTCAACAAAGCCAACTAAGTACTGAAGCCGCCATAGCCGGCATGAGCGTAAACCTTGCGCCAAGTAATGGTTTAGTTTTATCGATGAGCGGCTTTACTGATAAGCAAGATGTACTGTTAAAACAGGCTCTAAGCGGGTTAAAAGCCGACGTAACTGCACAAGCATTTAACCAAGCAATTGATCGCTACAAACGTGGCTTATTAAATCAGCAAAAGCAATTTCCGTATGCACAAGCATTTGCTGCCTATTCTAAACTTACCCGCACAGGCAGTTTTGATACACAAGCACTAATTAAAGCGGCAGAATCGCTAAGTGTTGCCGATTTAAATAAGCTAAAAGTGGCTACATTTGCCACCAACGATTTACGTGTATTTAGCTACGGTAATTACAACCAACAAGATATAGAATCGATAGCCAATGAGTTAAGTGCCACTTTACCGAGCAATCATACATCGAGTGAGTTTGCTCGCAGTAAAGCATGGTTGCCACAGCCAGGCGAAACATTGGTACTTCAAAAAGATATTGATGTAGCCGATGTAGCTGTTGTAGATATGACCGTACACCCAATAGCCGGATATAAGCAAAAAGCACAAGCAGCAGTGCTACAAAGTCACTTTAGAACCGTTGCATTTGATAAAATGCGTACCGAAGAGCAGCTCGCATACGCTGTAGGTGCCTTGGCTCGCCCAATAGAAGAATACTCAGCTATTGGCTTGTTTATTCAAACACCGGTTAAAGGCCCTAAAGAGATACAAGCACGCTTTGAACAATTTAAAAAAGAGTATGCGGTAGAGCTTGATAACATGAGCACAGATACATTTGAGCAGCTTAAAAATGCGACGCTTGTATCATTAAAAGAGCAGCCTAAAAACTTAAGCGATGAAATGGGGCCTCTTATTACTGATTGGTATCGTGAAAACTTTAACTTTGACTCTAAGCAAAAGCTAGTTGATGAAGTTGAAAAAGTAACGCTTGAAGATATTAAACAGTACTACAAACAAACAATGTTAAACCCACAAGCCGCCCGTTTAAATGTGCAGCTGCGTGGTACTAAGTTTATTGAAAGTGACTTTGCTGATTTACCTAATCAAACAAAAATCACTACGCTTGATGCTTATTACAATGGCATTAAGTTGCAAAAATAAACGTTATACATAAAGTAAAAATAAACCCCAATGTATTGCTACATTGGGGTTTTTTATTTATGCCATAACAATAAAGCCAATAACCGCCAATAAAGCCGCTATTAATGTATACGGCAACTGTGTTACTGCATGGCTCATTAAGTTACAACCAGAGCCTTGGGCTGCAAGTACGGTAGAGTCTGAATAAAAGCATGCTTGGCTACCAAATGATGATGCTGATAATAACGCGCCAATAACCAGTGGAACATTAGCATCAACGGCATTTGCTAGTGGCATAACAATAGGAATAGACACCGCAAAAATCCCCCAACTAGATCCAGTTGCAAAGGCCAAAATCGCCATCGCAATAAATACTACCGCAGGTAAAAACTGCGCGGTCATGTAGGGGCTTAAACTGCCTATAACAAACTGCGGTAAACCAATTAAATCGCACACATCCTTAAATATGAATGCTGCTATAACAGTGCCAATAGCTGGTATCATGCTTTTAAAGCCATCAAGCATGCGCTCAATCATTTCGCTAACGCTCATTAATTTTTGTAGTGCATAAAAAGGCAGCGTTACCGCCATCGTTGCCAGTAAGCCTTTATATACATCTATTTCGAAATAAACTGTAAAGGCTACCAATAAAATTATTGGCAGTAAAAAGTTATGTAACTTTCCTTTAGGATCTGCGTCTTCAAAGCTTTCTTCAACCGCTTTTACTGCGTATTCGTCGGCTGTTTGAACATCACTAAATTGCGCAGGATCAACACTGGCTTGCTCAACTTGCGCTAATTTTTCTGCTTTTTTCATAGAACCAATAGCAGGAATAACACCGAGTACAACAAGCAATACAACTAGTACTGCAAACCAAGCGTAAAACATATAAGGAATGGCTTGAATATACACCGCAATGCCTTTGCCTTCTTCAGCTATACCGTTATCGACTAACAAGCCGCCAAAAAATACCGCCCAAGTCGATAAAGGGACAAGTACGCATATAGGTGCTGCTGTTGAGTCTACAACGTAGGCAAGCATTTCTCGGCTAACTTTAAACTTATCAGTAATGCGCTTCATGGTTTCGCCAACGGTAA
Source organism: Pseudoalteromonas sp. MM1 (assembly GCF_030296835.1). NCBI lineage: Bacteria > Pseudomonadati > Pseudomonadota > Gammaproteobacteria > Alteromonadales > Pseudoalteromonadaceae > Pseudoalteromonas > Pseudoalteromonas sp. MM1. The sequence goes on from NZ_AP027923.1 coordinate 358,533, forward strand.
GCGCATTTAAGTAGTCATCAATAAAAATCACGACCCCTAAACAAAAGGTCATAAATAAAGAGGAGCGTTTTCCTTTAGTGTATTTTAGCGCTAATTTGCCAAACGCCGACGCACCGCCAGTGCGCACTAATAATGCGATTAAAGCGCCAAAGCCGCCGCACACAAGTATTAACCAACCTATGGTTTCGTCGGTCATTACTTTAAGCGATGTGCTGGCAAAATTTGTAAGCACCTGAGCAGGGTCGGCTATTGCTAAGCCAACCAAAGCACCAATAAGTAAAGATAAAATAGGGCGGCGTAAAACAACAGCCAAAACAACAACCACCGCTGGTGGCAGTAAACTTAACGCAGAGGGTTCAAGCATTTAAGTGTTCACAAAATTAAAAGCATATTTAAGAATTTAAATTGCTTATACAAAAACAAAGAAAATGATATTTTGTTGTTAAATCATTTTCCAAGTCACTGCTTTTGTACGCGAGAGGAGTATTTAAACTGTTATGTTAAATTAAGGGTTTAAATAAAACGCGTTGGCTTTGGCGCCAGACGGAGCAAGAAATGCATACCGCTATTGTTGTGCCTGTAAAAACATCGGCGCAAAAATAATCTGGTTTTGCATTCCAGTCAATAAAAATTTATTTACATGAATAACTTTTTTACGAAGGCTTTAAATGAACGCCGTAATTAAAACAAAACGTTTATTGCTTCGCTATGCAAATGAGCACGATGCAGCCATGTTACTTAATTTGGTTAATCAGCCTAATTTTATCAAGTATATTGGCGATAAAGGCATTTATACGCTTAGTGATGCCAAAAACTATATTGAGCAATCTTTTATAGCTTCCTATAAACACCAAGGGTTTGGTCCTTATATTATTACTTTACACAGTGGTGAAGCAGTAGGAATAGTGGGTTTTTATAAACGTAAAGCGTTGCAACTGCCAGATTTAGGTTTTGCCTTGTTAACTCATTATGAGAAAAACGGTTATATTTTTGAAGCGGCCAAAGCGCTTTTACAAAGTAGGCACACTCTAGGGATAAAACAGGTCAGTGCTATTTGCGCAGCTAATAACACCGCTTCTCAGTGTGTATTATTAAAGTTAGGTTTTAACATGATAGGCAAGGCGGTTATTAATGATGATAAAACCGCCGTAAATATATATGGTTATTAAAGTCGGGCTTGCTCTATAGTTTTTGCCACATCTAAGTTTATGTTTAACCACGCTTGTTCTAGGGTGGTCACTAAGCCATCATAGCCGTCGTCTTCTATGGGGACAATGTTTGAGAAATTATGTACGCTGAGCAGTCGGCGGCCAGTTTCTGGATGGGTGTAATATAAGCGCCATAACCCTGAAATATCAGCGTTGCCTTGCATATCACCGTTAAAGTGGTGCACTTCATACTCTAGCTCGTAAAACGTTTGCTGATCAAGCTCTGTAATAACTGGTAAACCTTTAATGACCATCCAATTGGGCATTGCATTAAAAAGGGTTTGTTGCGCTGTAGCGGTGAGCATAACATCGGGTGATTCACCCCATAGGTTGTAGTTTGCGGCATGAATTTGATTATTATCAATTTTCATCGCTATACCTAAGTTATTCAGTGCGCCTCTAAGGGCCACAGTTTGTACTCTAAGTTGCGCATCAGTTTCTTTTACATGGCGTGATGATGAAGTAATGGGTTGTTCAAATTGATAATACTGCGTTGCGGTTTGAATTGACGCACTGCACCCACTAAGGGTAATTAACACGCTTATGGCTAAAAATAAGTGTTTCATTATTGCTTCCTTGGTTGTGGATCAGCAGGGAGTGCTTTATCAAAAATAAACATATTTGGCTGCTCGTTTAAACCCCGCGTAAGCGGTTGAATTTCTTCACTTAAGCGTTTAAATTCAAGTAAGGTTTGCTGTAATTGATGATGAAACTCAGAGCCTGCCTGATAACTTGCCATGGTTTTATCAAATTGACGCATGGTCACTTCAAACTGTTCCATACTTTTGGTCATTTTATCAAAGTTACGGTTGAAGTCGCCGGGTAAGTTTTGTGTATCTTTTTGACTTAATAACGCACGCATTTCGTTAGCAAGGGCTTGGTAGTCGCTAAACGTAGCCTGCATTTGCTCCAGACTGTCTTCAATTTTTAAATCATTTACCTTGTTAAGCACATCCGAGACCTGATCGGCAAGTACCGTAATGCCGCTTGAAATACTTGGAAAAACATCATACTGCGCAAGTTTTGCTAAATGCGCTTTTGGTGCGTCGGGGTATATATCAAAATCTACATACACTGCGCCTGTTAAAAGGTTGCCTGGTTTTAAAGAGGCGCGCATACCATTTTTTATCCAACCGGTTAGGCTGCTTTGCCAAAACTCTTTGGCCGCTGCGCTATCGTGATATAAACGGCCATATTCTATTTTAATCAGTACAGGCACCGCTGTGTTATGGTTTTTAAAATGCGCGGGTTTACCATTGATAATAACGTTAGCGGGCGCCTCTACCACGGTACCAATTCGAGTGCCACGATATTCCACCGGGGCACCAGGTCTTAGGCCACGTATTGATTGTTCAAAATCAATAATGTAGTAATCAAAATCGTAAAAACGCTCTTCCAGGGCTTCTTTATAGCTTTGACTCAATGAGAAATTATGACCATCTTGTGCTAAATCTCCTGGTGCTTGCTGCTCTGGTAAGCCAACAGAAATACCGCCTTTGAGTAGTTTACTTAATGAGCCTGTACTTATATTAATTCCATCGGCCGATAGGTCTATTTCAATGCCGGCGTTAACCCAAAAAATAGAGTTTAATGTTATGAGGTTTTGATAAGGTTCGTTAATAAAAATACCATACTTCATTGCTTGATTTTTCCAGTCAAAAGTAGCGGTTTCTATTTGGCCTATTTTGTAGTTTTTAAAAAATATTCCAGTGCTTACCTCGAGTACTTCAGCGTTGTAGCTGAGTAACTGAAAACGCCCACCTTTTACATCTTTACCAATAAGGGCTGGCTCGTCTTGTAATACAAAACGTTCTTTTAGCTTTTTACTCTCCCCAGGGGCAAACTCTAAATAAACACCTGACAAAAGCGTACTCATACCACTAATGCCCGTTTCGTCTATACGGGGTTTAACCACCCAAATTTTGGCATCTTCGGTGAGCAGTTCATTGTAGTTTTTGTCTATTTGCGCACGTGCAATAACACTATCTTGCGAGTCAGAAAGGCGTATAGCATCAATTTGGCCAATTTTAACACTGCGCACTTTTATTTCTGTTTTACCTGCAATAATACCCTCCGCATGGGGCATTTTTATATATATAGTAGGGCCTACATTTGCCTGGTATTGATACAACATCCATATACCAACTAATAAGGCTATTAGCGGGATAATCCAAATAGCAGAAATTTTTGGTTTTGTTGTTACATTAGCCGTTTCGGTCATGCTTTGTTCTCTGAATGTTTGTTTTTTGGTTTGTCCCACAACAAGCGCGGATCAAACGCATGTGCAGCCATCATTTGGCATATTACCATAACAGTAAAAAATACGATGCCAAGCCCTGGGGTAATTGACATTAAGTTGCCTAGTTGCACTAAGGCAACGAGTATAGCAACAACAAATACATCAATCATTGACCATTTGCCAATAAATTCAGTAAGTTGATAAATTTTAGTATAGCCTTTTGTGTGCTTGTTAGCAGGTTTTGCCACCATAATGCATAAAAAGCTAAGCACAAATGCTTTAGCCAATGGCACCACCACGCTGGCCAAAAATATGATGGCGGCAATTGGGTAAGAACCACTTTTCCAAAGTGTTAGTACGCCGCCAATTAAGGTTGATGGTGTTACATCACCCAGGCTTGTAGTGTGCATTATTGGTAATAGGTTTGCAGGTATATAGCATAGCACTGAGGTGACTAACCAAGCTGTCGCTTTTTGGACGCTATTAGGGTTTCTAATATGTGTTTTGCTGTGACAGCGAGGGCAGTAGTCCTCTTTACAAAGTTGGTGGCATACATGGCAGGCTTTTATATTTTGATCAATTGCCCGTTTAGCGTTTGCTGCATCTTCGATAGGTGTTGCTGGTTTAATATGTGCCCATAAACGCGGCTTATTTACATGAGCAAGTGCTGCAATATACATAATAACAAAGCCAATATAGGCCCAAAAACTGGCGCCAAAACTAATGTCGGCAAGCGACATAATTTTAACCATGCTTACTAAAACGCCAATTAAAAATATTTCCGACATGATCCAAGGCTCAAGAGCCAAGGTAAACTTGAGCAATCGCCTTGCTATACCCTCTGGCAATGTTTGCAAAAGACCAAGATGTAAAGGGATCAGAATGATCAGTAAGCTCATTGGCAGCGCAATAATGCTTAAATCAATAAATAAGCCAAGTAACTCACTGTCGTAATTAAATAAAATTCGGGCCGCATCGGGCAAGGTAATTGTTTGCGTTATACCGCTGCTACTAAATGAAATAAACGGGTAAAACATGCTGCTTAAGAGCATCAGCAATGAGCCAATACTCAGCGCGACTACTTTACTATCGTTGTTTACATCGCCTTCGCACAGCTTATGGTGACAATGCGGGCACACGGCCATTTGCTTATCGGCTATTGCGGGTATATCTATTATTAAATCGCAACACGGGCAAATTGTTTGCAAGTTATAACCATCAAAGAAGAATGTTTACGCAATTTTGCTATATTTAAACTATTAATACAACGCGATTAATCATTAAGCGCAATAACAATTCGTAAGGATTAATGTGAGGCTGTTATTATTTTACTTTATTAGCTATTTTTTTATAAGCCCGCCAGTGCCTGCCGCTCAGCAAAAACAGCCAGTTGTGATTGCTGCTAGTGCGACTATTCCTCCCTATGTAATAGAAAAAACAGACTCAGGTATACAACTTGATATTATTAAAGCTGCACTATTTGAACAGGGCGTTAACGATATTGTTGTTATTTATATGTCTAACAAGCGCGCCGAGCAGCAGCTGCATAGCGGTAAGGTGGATATCTTGCTTAATTACGCAGGAAAGCGCGATGCAGATACTTACCCAAGTCAGCCAGTATTGAGTTATAAAAATGTGGCGGTATCACTTAAAAAACGTGACTTTGCTATTGAGAGTGTAAATGATTTAAATAACAAAAGTGTATTAGGGTTTCAACATGCAACGGCTTATTTACCGCCTTCATTTGCAAAAGGAGTTGCTCAGTTTGCAAGTTATGAAGAAGTAGTCAATCAACGTGCACAAATTGATAGGCTAATGAAAGAGTGGGTGGATGTAATTGTTCTCGATGAGCGTATTTTTCATTATTATAACATTAACTATTCGCACTCATTACCCGTTAATATTCATGCTATTTTTCCAAAAGCGCCAAGGCCCGCTTATTTTAATAACCCGTTACTGCAACAAAAATTTGATAAAGGCCTAGTTGCCATAAAGCAAAGTGGTAAATATCAGCAGCTATTAAATGTAAACGGCCATGCTAAATAGCATGGCCGTAGGTGTAATTATACCAATCCGCATAATTAAGCGATCTATTTTGAGGATGGATAAACGTGTTGATAGCAAAGCAAAAATTCGCTATTTAGTTGTTATCGGCAATTGCCCCTGCATTGCTCTACCTTCTGCATCCATGCAGTCGTAAATGAGAATTTTTTAACGCAGATAGCGACACGTTTAGCCTCTGAAAATGATTAAGTATTATTGCTTATTGCTTATTGCTTATTGCTTATTGCTTATTGCTTATTGGTATTAGTCAAATAAGGCAACTGTTTGGCGGGTAAGGGCGATAAGTTCGCCTGATTGCGACCAAATACAGCCATCTTCTAATCCGTAGCCACCTTTAGCATGGTGAGTAATCGCTTCAAAGCCTAACCATTCACCGGGTGTAAGCGCTGGCTCTTGCACAAACTCTAAATACCACGACATGCTACTTGCTGGCGCAGGTTGCTTAAACATTTGCAGTAATGTGGGCGGCCAAGCATCTGTTAGTGCAATGATATGCGCTTCTGTAATGGTTTCGGGAGTGTGTTTAAAACGCATCCAACCACCTAAATGCGAAGTCTCAGCAGCACTAAATGGCATAGCGCCTTGTTGAGGGCATAAATCAACATGCTGGAAAAACTCAGGCATTTGCCCTTGAATAAATGGCAATGTATGTCGTGCATCTACAGGCTTTAATCCCATTTCTTTACTTACTGGTACGTTAACACCTGATTGCCTATCAATAGCGAAGCACGCTTGGACAATTACACACACCTGCTCACTTTGAATAACTTTAGCTAATACCTGAGTACTGCTTTTACCTTGGCGTAAAATTTCAACTGACAATGAAAAAGGCGTGTCGGCAAGCAGTGGCCCAACAAAATTAGTGCTCAGAGAAAGTAATCGTCTACTTGGGTCAATATGTTTTCTGATTGCTTGATAAAGTAGTGCAGCAGAAAGGCCACCAAATGCGGTTCTCCCTTGGCACCAATTAGCAGGAAACTCCATTGTATTGCTGTTATTGGCAAGCGAAGCCGAAGAAGAGCTTGAAATAGCAGAAGCTTGTTTTAATAAGTCATCAAAATGCATCGTTAATATCCTTGAAATTATCATTATCAGACATATATAGCACATAACAACTGGTCAGACTAGATGTGTTAAATAGGTGTTTTTGGCGTAAAAAACATCAAACCCTACTTTTATTAAGGTTTTTTGTTAAATAAATTACAAAAAATGAATTTTTTTTCATTTTTACAGTTGAATTAACTTTGTGGCATCCCTATTTACTAGTCATCGAACGTATTAACGAATTTGAAGTTGGAGAAGATTCATGGGTAAAATTATTGGAATCGATTTAGGTACTACAAACTCTTGTGTTGCAGTACTTGATGGTGATAAAGCACGTGTTATTGAAAATGCGGAAGGCGATCGCACAACCCCGTCTATTATTGCTTACACGCAAGACGGCGAGACTCTAGTAGGTCAACCTGCTAAGCGTCAAGCGGTTACTAACCCAACTAACACGTTATTTGCAATTAAGCGTTTAATTGGTCGTCGTTTTGAAGACGAAGAAGTACAACGTGATATCGGTATTATGCCGTTCAAAATCATCAAAGCTGATAACGGCGATGCATGGGTTGAAGCGGGTGGTGAAAAACGCGCTGCACCACAAATTTCTGCAGAAGTACTTAAAAAAATGAAGAAAACGGCAGAAGACTTTTTAGGTGAAAAAGTAACTGAAGCTGTAATCACAGTACCTGCATACTTTAACGATTCACAACGTCAAGCAACAAAAGATGCTGGTCGTATTGCGGGTCTTGAAGTTAAACGTATCATCAATGAGCCAACAGCTGCTGCCCTTGCTTACGGCATGGACAAAAACAAAGGTGAAAACGTTGTTGCAGTATACGACTTAGGTGGTGGTACTTTCGATTTATCAATCATTGAAATTGATGAAGTTGAAGGCGAGCACACGTTTGAAGTACTTGCTACAAATGGTGACACGCACTTAGGTGGTGAAGATTTCGATAACCGTGTAATCAACTACTTAGTAGCTGAGTTCAAGAAAGATCAAGGTATCGATTTACAAAATGATCCACTTGCAATGCAACGTGTTAAAGAAGCGGCTGAAAAAGCAAAAATTGAACTATCATCTGCACAATCGACAGAAGTAAATCTTCCGTATGTAACTGCCGATGCTACAGGTCCTAAGCACATGAACGTTAAACTAACGCGTGCTAAGCTTGAGTCATTAGTAGAAGATTTAGTAACTAAGTCAATTGAGCCACTTAAACGCGCACTAGCGGATGCTGATTTATCTGTAAATGATATTAACGATATCATTTTAGTAGGTGGTCAAACACGTATGCCACTAGTACAAAAAACAGTTGCTGAGTTCTTTGGTAAAGAGCCACGTAAAGATGTTAACCCTGATGAAGCTGTAGCAGTAGGCGCGGCAATTCAAGGTGGTGTATTAGCAGGCGACGTTAAAGACGTACTATTACTAGACGTGTCTCCATTATCGCTAGGTATTGAGACAATGGGCTCTGTAATGACAGCGCTAATTGAGAAAAACACAACGATTCCTACTAAGAAATCGCAAACGTTCTCTACAGCAGAAGACAACCAATCTGCCGTTACGATTCATGTACTACAAGGTGAGCGTAAACGTGCAAGCGACAACAAATCTCTAGGTCAATTTAACCTAGAAGGTATTCGCCCGGCACAACGTGGTACACCACAAATCGAAGTAACATTCGATGTAGATGCGGATGGTATCTTACATGTATCAGCCAAAGATAAAGATACAGGTAAAGAGCAAAAAATCACGATTCAAGCGTCTTCAGGCTTAAGCGATGAAGAAGTAGAAAAAATGGTTCGTGATGCAGAAGCTAACGCTGAAGAAGATAAAAAGTTTGAAGAGCTAGTAGCAACTCGTAACCAAGCTGATGCAATGGTACACGGCACACGTAAGCAAATTGAAGAAGCGGGTGACGCACTACCAAGCGAAGACAAAGAGGCTATTGAAGCCGCTGTTGTTGACCTTGAAGCAGCTATTAAGAGCGATGACAAAGCAGAAATTGAAGCTAAAACGCAAGCACTTGCAGAAAAGTCTCAAAAGCTAATGGAAATTGCTCAAGCTAAAGCGCAACAAGGTGGCGCAGATGCAGGCGAGCAACCACAACAGTCTGCTAAGCAAGACGACGATGTAGTTGATGCTGAGTTTGAAGAAGTAAAAGACGACAAGTAATTGTCAGCTAAGCTTCTAACTAGCCTAAACAACATGAATTGCTCACGTTTTTAGGGTAGGATGAACTTTTGAGGCGCGCAGGCTACAGCTTGTCGCGCCTTTTGTATGTATTTAAGGTTTAAAATTTTCATGATAAATCGATGTGATTTATCGGTTTATCCCGCAGTTTAGCTGCAAATAGAAAAGAGTAGTGTGATAGATATGTCAAAACGCGATTATTACGAAGTTCTCGGCGTAAGCAAAGATGCAAGCGAGAGAGACATAAAAAAAGCGTATAAACGCTTAGCGATGAAATATCACCCAGATCGTACCGCCGGTGATAAAGATCTCGAAACTAAATTTAAAGAAGTAAAAGAAGCTTACGAGATTTTAACCGACGATCAAAAACGTCAAATGTATGACCAATACGGCCATGCTGCCTTTGAACAAGGCGGTGGCGGCGGTCACGGCGGCTTTGGCGGTGGTGGTCAAGGCGATTTTGGTGATATTTTTGGTGATGTGTTCGGTGACATTTTTGGTGGCGGTGGTGGCCGTCGTCAATCGCGTCAGCAACGTGGATCAGATTTACGTTACAACATGGACCTAAGCTTAGAAGAAGCGGTTCGTGGTAAAGAAGTAGAAATAAAAGTACCTACATGGGTGAGCTGTAAGCCGTGTGATGGCAGTGGTGCAAAAGCGGGCTCTAAGCCTAAAACATGTACTACGTGTCATGGTGCTGGGCAAGTACAAATGCGCCAAGGTTTCTTTGCTGTTCAACAAACATGTCCAACCTGTCAGGGACAAGGTCAGATTATTTCAGACCCATGTGATAAGTGTCACGGACAAGGGCGTGTTGAGAAAACGAAAACGTTGTCAGTTAAAATTCCAGCAGGCGTAGACACAGGCGATCGTATTCGTTTGAGCGGTGAAGGTGAAGCCGGTATGCACGGAGCACCAGCTGGCGACTTATACGTGCAAGTATCGGTACGCGAACACCCAATTTTTGTGCGCGATGCGAACAACTTGTACTGCGAAGTGCCAATTAGCTTTACTACCGCAGGTTTAGGTGGCGAAATTGAAGTGCCTACGCTTGATGGTCGTGCCAAACTTAAAATACCGTCTGAAACTCAAACGGGCAAAATGTTCCGTATGCGTGGCAAAGGTGTTAAATCGGTACGTAGTGGTGCTCAAGGTGACTTAATTTGTAAAGTAGTGATTGAAACGCCAGTTAACTTAAACGAGCGTCAACGTGAGCTACTTAAAGAGTTAGACGAGAGCATGGGCAAAGATAGCTCAAAAAACCGTCCTAAAGAGCAAGGCTTTTTTGACGGCGTTAAAAAGTTTTTTGATGATTTAACTAAGTAATTAGTTATCGTAAAAACTAAAAAAACGGTGCTTGATGCACCGTTTTTTTTTGCTCAAATTCATGTGATTTATTCATATTGTTGGGCACTACCTAACAGTATTGTAGAGTGTATACACTCAATCGATTAATTCACTAAGCTATTGTGTTGCCTTATGTAATTGACCCTGCACGGCTTTATCCTTTACACCTATATCCTCGTCAATAAGAGTTTTTTAGTGTATCTGCTATTAAGTAACCCTTCAAAATGATTAATCCTTATTGTAGATTAATAATGCACTTAAAATAACGGGGCTAAATAGTATGACACCTGCAATCGAATTACTGAAAAAACAAAAAGTGCCTCACGATGTACTTAGTTATCAACATGATGCGAGTACAACACGTTATGGCCAAGAAGCCGTTGAAAAGTTAAACCTTAACAGTGAACAGGTTTTTAAAACGCTCGTGCTTGAAACCAATGAAGGGCAGTTAATTGTTGCCATCACACCGGTATCCCAGCAAGTAAATTTAAAGCAATTGGCCAAACTGTGTAGCTCCAAAAAAGTCGCAATGGCAAGCGCGCCAACGGTACAAGCCGCCACGGGGTATATTTTGGGAGGGGTTAGTCCGCTTGGTCAAAAAAAACGCCTAACCACTTTTATTCATTCAAGCGCGATGGTATTTAATACAGTGTATGTAAGTGCAGGTAAGCGAGGGCTTGAGGTAGCGCTTTCGCCAACCGATTTAAAGTCACAAACACGTGCCACCTATGGCGATTTTTAAAAACCTCCACAAAAACCAATTCGCCCTAAACCGCAAATTTTAAAGGGGATAATTTGCTGCTTAGGGTATTTTTAACTACAGTCAAAATACCCTTGTACACTATGCATTATGGCAGTATGTATGAATTTTACTGATGTTAATTTTTTTGCCGTGCTTGTGGCGGCGCTTTCCTCTTTTATGCTTGGCGGTATTTGGTATTCAAACGCTTTTTTTAAAAATGCCTGGTTAGAATGTACAGGCCTTACGGAGCTTGATTTACAAACAGCGCAACCGGCGCTAATTTTTGGCGGCAGTATCGTACTTGCACTTTTGTCGGCGGTGGTGCTTTCATTGTTTTTAGGTAAAGAGGCCGGAATGGGAGAGGGCGCCTTTACAGGTTTTGCCATCGGTTTGTTTTGGGTAGGTAGCTCGCTGGGTCTCAGTTACATTTATGAGCAGCGGCCAATCAAGTTGTTTATAATTAATGCAGGGTATTACACAATACAATTTACATTAATGGGTTTTATTATAGGTGTATGGCCTTAAGCACGCTCAATTAGGCGTCGCCTTTAAGTGCTTAAATACAATAAAGATAATATGAAAATGTTAGTCGTTGATGATATGCCACTTATGCGCCACGTATGAATTAATATGTTAAGGCAGCTTGATTACAAAAATGTTGTGTGGGCAACTGACGCACAACAGACGTTAAAAATACTGCGTCAGCAAAAATTTGACTCAGTAATAGCCAAACGACACATGCCTAAAGTAGACGGTGTAAACTTGTTCGATAACATACGTCACGACCAAGCCTTAGCCGATTTACCCGTTATTATGGTTACGTGTAAAGATAGCGCTGCTACAGTAAAACAAGTTATTAAAGCAAAAGTGTCGGGGTTTATTATTAAACCGTTTAATATGAATGTGCTATCAGCGCAATTAAGCCGCCTGTTTTTTAGAGATTAGCAAAAAATTTTATGGTGTTTTATACCGCATCTATTATTTAATCCCCAGCGTTTTCTCCACTGCTCATTAGGCAGTTTGCCTCGCTTTTATAACGTTTTTATTTATTAACTGCTAAAATGCCTGCTTTGCATCTACGTATGTTAAGGAGTGTATGGCTAAGCCAAATAAAAAGGGGCCGACTAAAACAGTCGATATTTTTTGCTCTGCTTGCAAAGCGGCGCTGTTTAAATACAGAAAAGGCGGCAAAGGCGCTCTAGTAAAGTGTTTTATAGAGCGAATAACCCAAGACTACACAACTACACCGTTTATTTGCCCCCAATGCGAGCGCCCATTTGCGCGCCCAGCAATTATACGTGGCACGCCAGCTTATAAAATAATTGGCGGTAAAGTTACCTTTAAATAACCTAATACGTTTTAAAAATACAACAACTACAAAGGGTAGGTTTGCTACTGATAAGGCGGACAATTGGCCTTGTACCAATAAACAAGCCTGATATACTCGCCCGGTTTTGCTGTTTCAATGATTGAAAAACACCCTCCCCAAGGATAGGGCCAGTTAGTTGGGTTTTTTAAGCAAAGGATAAACGTGTGATAGCACTGTTATTTGATATTGTAGGTATGGCGGGTACTTTCTTAGTTGTTGGTGCATTCTTTTTGTTACAACTTAATAAAGCATCTCCAACGGGGTTATTGTACAACATAATGAATTTAACAGGGGCAATTTTGCTGTTAATTAGTTTGTGTTACAACTTTAACCTTGCAAGCTTTGTAATTGAGATTTTCTGGATTGCAGCTTCACTGATCGGCTTATACAAGTACGCTAAAAATAAGCCTCAATTAGCCACTAACTCGTAATTTTAGTACCGCTAATGATGTTTACTGTTGCGAGTCAGTACAGACTTGCAGCAGTTTATAAATAAATTAAGATTTATTGTATTTGTTAACATAAAGTTTCTGTTGTTAGCGCCCATAACCCGTTAAACTAGCGCCCTTAAATTTTATAGCTATTTTGTTGTGAGCTAGGGCATGTTCTCCTTTTCTAAAAAACTTCTTTTATCTTTTGTTGTACTGATAGTGCTATTGTCCGTGGTGTTTTGCTATGGCCGAACTCATTATTATAATCAGGCCGAGCAAAAGGCAGCCCAACAGGCAACTCAATTAAAGCACTATATTGATACTGAGCTTGCTCGTTTTTCAAAAATTCCTCAGCTTCTTACTTATAACAACGAAGTTATCGATTTTTTAGGTGCGGCGCAAAATAACGAAAAAAAGATTAATAACTACTTAGCTGATATACAACAAGCCAGTGGTGCTTCAGATATTTATATTCTTGATGAACAAGGTGCCGTGGTTGCCAGCAGTAACTGGCAGGCCGATCATAACTTTTTAGGTAGCGATTTGTCGTTTAGACCGTATTTTAAGCGCGCATTTGCAGGTGAAAAAGTCGCGTACTTTGCTGTAGGCATGCGTACAAAAGAGCGAGGTATTTATTTTTCACAAGCCATTTATAACAATAATTTAGCGATAGGGGTTGTTGTTCTAAAAGTAAATGTAAACAAGTTTGAAAGCGACCGAGAACTGCTAAATACCGCCAAAGGCAGTCACTTTTATGTTCAGCTAGAAGATAGTGTTATTGCTATTTCAGATATGGAAAATTGGCGCCTTAATACGTTTTCTGCACTCGATATTACACATCGCAGAGACATCGCCCAGCGTCGTGCATATTTAGACTATCAACCAAAGCTGATTGCCCATTCAAATTACACATCACAAAGGTTACTGTTTAACACAATTGATGAGCATAACTATTTATCCGTAGAGCAAAAATTACGTTTTTTGAGCGCATCTGTTACCGTACTAGTTAATGTATCTAATGTAAATATTGCTCAATTACCTGTGTTATTTGGCTTTGTGGTAATTTATGCGCTTATTATTGCCCTAGGGTATGTTGTTTTAAGGCGCGTTTATGGCGTTAAAAAACTGGTTTATTCACACCATAGTGTCACCCAAGAAATGAGCGCGCGCACTGATGCATTTAAAGCACAGCAAGATGCATTACTACAATCAACTAAACTTGCAACAATTGGCCAGCTTAGCGTGGGCTTTAACCACGAAATAAATCATCCGCTTAATACTATTAATACCTATCTAGCTAGCGCTAAACGTTTGCTTGCTAAAGGTAAGTTTGAATCCCTAAACGAAAATTTACAGTTTATTGAAGCCTTAGTAGCAAGAGTGCATAAAATAGTTGCACAGCTAAATTATTTTTCTGATTCTGCAAAAACGATTATTAGCGAAGTGCCATTAAATGAATCAGTAGCCAAGGCACTAGATATTAATAAAAATCAGCTAAAGCAGGACAACATAAGTGTTTTACCGCCTAAAATTGACAGCCAACTAAAGGTTTTAGCAGATAAAGCGGCCCTTGAAGAAGTGTTAGTTAACTTAATATCGAATGCCAGCCAAGCAATGCAAGGATGTATTACGCGCGAGCTGAGTATAAGTGCCAATTATCTAAATAATAGTGTGCAACTGTGTATTGAAGATACCGGACCAGGTATTGAAGTGCACGATTTAGACACTATTTTTGAGCCTTTTTACAGTACGAAATCGGTTGATGGGCTAGGGCTTGGCTTGTGTATTTCTAAGCAAATTATTAGCGCGCTTAATGGCACGCTAAGCGCACAGAACCGCGAACAAGGCGGCGCTAAATTTATTATTACGCTACCTTGTGAGCCGCTAACGAGCTAAATAAAAGCAATTTAAGGGCGAAATTATTGAGCCAGCAGCGGTTAATTGTGGCTATTTGTTCCTATAAAAACGGTGATTTTTAGATAGTTAGTGTTATTGCTCGAAAATCAGAACGGCGTTATAGTCGTAGCAAAATGATACTCGAGTAGCACCTTTGAATACTGATAGCACACGCACCCCCTCACTCAGCGATACGTTTAATGAGCTGCAAAATAGCTTTTTAGCCCAGTCGTACCTCCCAATAGATAAGCGTATTGTTTTATTAAAAACGCTGCACAAACGCATTGTTAGTCACGAACAAGCACTTATTGATGCAGCATCAAAAGATTTTGGCTACAGGACCGCGTTTGACACTTTACTTGGTGATATTCTGCCAACGGTTCAGGGCTTAGCGCACATAATTAAAAAATTACCAAAATGGGCAAAGCCCAGTAAGCGCTCAGCAAGCTTAAGTTTGTGGCCATCAAAAGTGAGTGTGACATACCAGCCACTTGGTGTAGTTGGCGTGATTGCTCCATGGAATTACCCCATACAATTGGCATTAGTGCCTGTTATTACCGCCATTGCAGCGGGCAATAGAGTTATGCTTAAGCTCAGCGAGTTTACCCCGCATACGAATGCAGTCATCGAAAAAATATTTGCAGATGAACTACAAGCGCATTGTAAAGTGGTGTTAGGGGAAAGCGATGTAGCGAGTGAATTTTCTGCACTGCCATTTGCACATTTACTGTTTACTGGCTCAACGTCAGTGGGCAAGCTGGTTATGAAAGCGGCCAGTGAAAATTTAACCCCTGTTACCTTAGAGCTTGGTGGTAAGTCGCCGGTGATCATTACTGAGCAAGCTAATATTAAAAAAGCAGCGCAAACCTTACTGTTTGGTAAGATGGCTAATGCAGGGCAAATATGTGTAGCCCCCGATTATGTATTTGTGCCTAAGGCGCTAGAGCATCAGCTGGTACAGCAATTGTGTGAGCTTTATAAAAAGCATTTTAAAGACGGGGTTGAAGGTAAAAATTTAACGTCAATTATTAGCGATGCGCATTACACTCGCTTAGAAGGATATTTAACACAAGCACAGCAGTTAGGTGCGCACGTTATTAAGCCGCTAGAACAAAACCAACAAGACAAACAAAAGCATAGAATGGGTTTGCATATTGTTACCGCGCCTAGCGATGATATGGCGCTAATGCAAGATGAATTATTTGGCCCCATTTTGCCGGTTAAAACATACGAAAAGCTCGATGAGGCAATTAGCTACATAAAATCGCATAATCACCCTTTAGCGTTATATATTTTAGGCCAAGATAAGCATGCTCAAGATTACATAATGGAGCAAACATTAAGCGGTACAGTTGCTGTAAACGATGCCTTAGTGCAGGTAACAGCAGATGATGTGCCATTTGGTGGTGTAGGGCATTCTGGTATGGGGCATTATCATGCTAAAGAGGGGTTTTTAACCTTTAGTCATGCAAAAAATACCTTGGTGTCTGGCTCATTTAACCCACGTACCACGCTTTTACTCAAACAAAGTAAGCTCATTATTAAGCTACTTAAACTTTTATATATTAAGTAATAGGTATAAAAAAGGGCTAATGCGAGACGCATTTGCCCTTGTGTAATGCTTTGTTTAGCAGAGCGAAAATTAAAATAAGCGACCTTCACCGGCATACGTGCCTGCGAGTATTTTTTCGTAGATTTTGTCGGCTTTTTCTTTTGCTTCTTCTATTTCTTTAGGTAGCATTTTACGCTCATCTAGCTTACGGCTATGGCTTGCCTGCATATTGCCGTTGTATTCTGCAATGGTGTTCCACACATACGACTTTTCTAAGTCTTTTGGCATGCCCAGGCCTTCAAAATACATGAGCGCCAGATTAAATTGCGCCAGTGAGTAGTTATTAGCAGCGGCTTTTTCGTACCACGTTCTCGCTTGTTTGTAATCGCGCGTAACGCCCTCGCCATTAGCATACATAACACCTAAATTAAATTGTGCGGCGGGGAGGTTTTTATTCGCCGCTTTTTCAAATAACGTAACCGCCATTTGCTTATCAAGCTTAACGCCTTTACCTTCATCGTATAAAACTGCTAGCGCAAACATTGAGTCAGCGTGATTTTTTTTAACGCCTTCTTTATAAAGCTCTGCCGCTTTAAAGTAGTCGCGTGTAACACCATAGCCGCCCTCGTAAAGTTTACCTAATTCGTAAATACCAGGGGCAAAGCCTTTATCAGCTAAATATTCAAATTCTTTTAGTGCAGTTGCAAATTCGCCTTCGTTGGCAGCTCTTATACCGTCTTCAAGAGTTGCATGTGCAAATGGGCTTGAAAGCAAAACGCCAGTGAGTATTAATGCTTTTAAATTAAACTGTGACATAGCCATGTCTCCAATAGGTAATAGTTGCAATGTGTATGTATAAAAACCTGTTTTATTGCAACACTTTGTACTTACTATTTAATTGCTACGTATAAAGTGATGCAAATGCATGGGGAAGTGAATTACTAACGCTTTGGTGATTATATGGCGTTTAACACTTAGCCAAGCTGTAGTGGTAATTATAGCTTAAATAAGCAATTATATTGCTAATAATGCTGAGCTTATAGGCGTAAGATACAGATATTACAGAAAATTTAAAGCAGTAAAAAAGCGCAAGCCAATAGCCTGCGCTTTTAATGTCATATTAACCGTCACTAATATGAGCAATGTAGCAAGTAGAGATGAACTTTTATGCTATTACTTGGGTCGAGTAAATAATAGCCATTAAGCAGTCACGGGCTTAAAACAAAATGCCAGCATCCATGCTGTATATCGTCCTTGGGCACTGAGGTCGTTACACTTTGTTTATGCGATTAATTATTATTTAGATTTGGTGGTGTGTCAACAGTAAATAATAATTATTATCAATTAAAATAAATTAACACCCTTGCGTATTTATGTAAGAGTTTGAGAGAAAGCGTTAGTTGAGGGTTCCATGTTTAAAATAAAAAATATAAAAGTTTCGCGCATCGCTATCGCGCTTAGTCTGCTGTTTTTGTGTAGTTGTTCGGCTTCGTTTACTTATAATAACCTAACGTGGTTGTCGTCGTTTTGGGTAGATGACTACATTGATCTAAATAAGCAGCAAAACAAGCAACTTAAAAGTATTATTAAAACAACCCAGCAGTGGCACCGCACCACGCAATTACCCGCCTACAAGCAGGATATCCTAAATTTAAAAGTGTTATTTAATCAGCAGTTAGATTATCAGCAATTAAAATCGCAAGTGGTATTAGCCAGAGCTCACTTTCAAAACATTCTTGAGCATGCACATATACCGCTCGCGCAGTTAGGGCTTACGCTTTCTGATGCGCAGCGCACAGAGCTAATTGCTAATATTCAAACGCAAATTAACGAAGAATACGAAGAGTTTAATGAATTAACAGCGCAGGAGCGCAAAAGCGAGCGCCTTGAAAGGCAGCTCGATTACTACAAACAATGGCTAGGAAAGTTAACGCCTATGCAAACGCAGCTTATTACTCAAGCTAACAATGATCATTACGACTCTTCATTGCTTTGGCATCAGTATAAGCAAGCGCGGTTAAATGCAGCGCAGCAAGTACTTTTAAATAAATCGCTCAGTGAGAACGACTTTATTAATCAGTTAAGCCATGTAATTACAAAGCGAGAGGCATACATGAGCGACGAATTGTTAGCCAGTAATGATGCGAATTTAGCGCTCTATGTAAACTTGCTTATTGAGCTAAATACCACCTTAAGTGAGCAGCAACGAGAGAGTGTAAATGATGAGTTTGATGAGCTGATTGATACACTCAGCGATTTAATTGAAGATTAATGCTTATTTTAGCCAAGGTTCACTTTTTATAAATTTTACGCTTATTAAGGAAGTTAGCGCATGTTGTACTGCGGTGGATGAATTTACAGCAGGGAGTTTGGTTTTTAGTCAGGGCATAGCCTTTGAAGGCGATTTAATTACACCTAGAGTGAAAAACTTTAATTCACACAGGTCACCTAGGCCTCGATAAATGCTAAGATAATATTCAATATTTAATAACGTCCTATCTGATCGATTTTAAAATATATCACGTACGCTTCTCACTTATTTGTTGCTTGATTATCCTAGTTATATCTATAAATAAAGCAAAGCGACATTTTGGTGATAATTAAAACGCGCACACATTAAGGATTGTAATGGCTGCAGTTTATGGTTACTGATTTAAAAGGAATGCTCAATACGTGGTATCCGCTTCGTGATGAGCAACAATGGGTGCTCGCAACCTTGTACCAAATTGAAGGGTCGAGCTATCGAAAATTGGGCGCGATGATGCTTATTTCGAGCCTTGGACAGCGCTTAGGCATGCTTTCGGGGGGCTGTTTAGAGGCTGATATTCAACGCCACGCTAAACAAGTTATGACCTCACTACATTCTAAAACTATTACCTACGATGCAACCGATGAAGACGATTTAACATTCCAGCTAGGTATTGGCTGTGGCGGTGTGGTGCATATTATTTTGCAAAGCGTTAATCGTGAAAACGAATACTTACAATTAGAAAGCATGTTTAATGCACTAAAAAATAAGCAATCGGGGCACTACACGCAGCAAATTAAACCGTTAGTGACAAAAGGGTCAGGTGTTTTTAAAACAGTGGCTAAGCAACATAACTTATCTTTAAACCGTAAAGCAACGCTTTTAGAGCAAAACAATATTCAAAGTTTACAGGTGGCCATTTACCCCAGCCCACATTTATTAATTGTCGGTGGTGGTGCTGATGCAATACCGGTATATGCGCTTGCAAAGCAATTAGGCTGGATGGTGAGTGTGTGGGATAGCCGTGCTGCAAACGCTAAAAGAGACTATTTTAAGCATGCCGATCATATTTTGCGCAGCCCAGCTGCGCAGCTTAAACAATTTTGCGAACAGCACAAAGTTGATGCAGCTGTTTTAATGGCCCACAGTGTAGAGCTAGACTCACAGGCGTTAGCCGCACTTGAGCAAAGCCAGCTAAAGTACTTAGGGCTACTAGGACCTGCACATCGACGAGCGCAAGTGTTTGAGCATGCAAATACAACGGTAAATAAGGTAGCTGCCCCTGTGTTTGGCCCTGTAGGGCTAAATTTGGGCGGCGACTCGCCAGAGAGTATAGCGTTGTCGCTTATTAGCGAGATTCATGCGGTATTCGCTAATAAAGATGCCGCATCGTTAAGCAATTGGGGCAATTAAGGTGCGCCTAGCAAAGGTTATTTTAGCCGCTGGGCAATCGTCGCGGTTTAACGGGTGTAAGCTTATAGCCGATGTAGGTAATAAACCAATGATTTGCCACGCCGTAGATACCGTACAAGGGGATGACACATTACCCATATACGTTATTAGCGGTGCTTGGCATGCGCAAATTGAAGATGCGTTACATAGCTACAAAAATGTTGAAATACTGCATAACCCACACTGGCAAGTAGGTTTAGGAAAATCCATTGCGCGGGCAACGCAAGTTATAAGTGCTGCGCACGCATTGGATGGTATTTTATTCATGCTGGCAGATCAGGTTGAGCTTCGTACTACAGATATAAATACATTAATTGATCATTTTAAAAATAAACCCTCGCGCTGGTGCGCTGATTATGGCGAGCGCCTTGGCGTACCTGCTGTATTTCCTACCTGTGATTTTAAAACACTAGCAGCGCTAAATTGTGATAAAGGCGCTCAACATTTACTGCGCGATACAAAAGTCGAGGTTAATACCATTTTAATTAAACAGGCCAGCACAGATATTGACACTCAACAGCAATTAAAGCAGTTTATTAATAATAACAACAGGTTAGCCTCATTAGAATAAACTAAAAAATATAGCCTAAACTTTAGGTTAAAACGTTTTAAACGAAATTAAATTTTAAGAGTCATTGCCGCGTATTTTAAACCGGCGCTGCAATGCAAAGCGTTATAGTTTCAGCGTACGGTGGTATAAAAAAGTAACGTGTATGGGTCAGGTGTTACTTTAATTTTATTTAGGCTTAATCAAGGGGCAAGCTATGGTGACGTTTACAGTTAATGGCAAAGAGGTTAAATCGCAAGCAAGTTCAGATACACCTTTGCTGTGGGTTATTCGCGACGAAATTGGGTTAAAGGGCACAAAATTTGGTTGTGGTATTGCTATGTGCGGCGCATGTACAGTGCACCTAGATGGACAAGCAACGCGCTCGTGTGTATTACCCGTGGGCGCAGTGGCAGGAAAAAACATTACCACCATAGAAGGGCTTAACAACGCGCATCCGCTGCAAAAAGCATGGGTAGATGAGCAAGTACCTCAATGTGGTTACTGCCAATCTGGGCAAATTATGCAAGCGGCTACATTATTAGCTAGCAATCCAAATCCAACCGATCAAGAAATAGTAAATCATATGAACGGCAACTACTGTCGCTGCATGGCGTACAAGCGCATTAAATCGGCGATACACCGTGCCGCTGATGAATCGCAAAGTGCAGTACAAATGTTTAACCCTAAAGAGCTAGACGTGTAACTGGAGCCGACAATGAAAAAACTATTTCAAAAAAATACCGAAACCGTAGACTTAAACCGTCGCTCTTTTATGATTAGTACAGCAACGGCTGGCCTAGTTATGGCATTTGCACCGGCTATATTTTCAGGTGAATTAAGCGCGAAAGAGTCAATTGCACAGCAATCGTTTTCACCCACAATTTGGTGGACTATGAACCCACAAGGTGAAGTAGTTGTTAGTATTGCTAAAGCTGAAATGGGGCAACACGTAGGCACCGCCTTAGCGCGTATTGTGGCAGATGAGCTTGAGTGCGACTGGGATAAGGTATCAATTACGTATGTAGATACTCACGAAAAGTGGGGCTACATGGTTACTGGTGGTTCATGGTCTGTGTTTCAAAGCTTTAAGCCGCTTTCACAAGCTGGCGCAGCAGGGCGTTTGGCACTTATTGATGCAGGGGCTAATATGCTTGGAGTTAAACCTGAGCAGTGCCACGCTAGTAAAGGGCGTATAATTGCAGGCGATAAGTCGCTCAGTTATGCCGATATTGTAAAAAATGGTGAGTTTAACCGTACCTTTAGCAGCGAAGAAATCGCAAAACTGCCGTTAAAGCCTGCCAACAAACGCCACTTAACGGGTTTAAACCAAGACTTTAAAGCGCTTGATATACCTGCAAAAACAAACGGTACTGCCGTGTATGGTATAGATGTAGAGCTTGAAGGTATGGTGTATGCGCGCCCTGTAATTCCACCTACTCGATATGGCAGTGAAGTCACGCAGGTGGATGATAGCGCAGCAAAAGCAATAAAAGGCTACAAAGGGTTCGAGATTTTAAATGACCCGAGCAATACAGTACAAGGCTGGGTGGTGGTTTTAGCTGACAATTACCCCAGTGCTATTAAAGCGGGAGATGCGCTAAAAGTAACCTATAAAAAAGGGCAAACAGCCAATGTTACAGAGGCAGATATTCAATCCCTCGGCGAAAAATTATGTAACGATAACAACGCTGGCACCTTATTTGTTAATGAAGGCGACACCGCTAAAATGCAGGCTGAGGCAAAGCAGTCGCTAGCGTCATTGTATACCACGGCAACAGCAAGCCATTATCAATTAGAGCCGCTTAACGCGTTGGCAGAGTTTAAACAAGGCAAGTGGATTATCCATACCGGTAATCAGTGGCAATCTTTAACGTTACCTGCATTGGCCAGCGCATTAGAGGTTGAACAAAATAACGTAATTATTCGCCCTTATTATTTAGGCGGTGGATTTGGGCGTCGCTTATTTGGCGATTGGACCGTGCCTGCAGCGTTAACAGCGAAAGCGATTGGTAAACCAGTAAAACTCGTATTTACGCGCGCAGACGATAGCTTGTTTGATCAGTCACGTTCAGCCTCCACAGCTAAATTAACGGCTTCGTTTAATGAAAATGGCGAACTCAGTGCTATGGAACATGCGTTTGCAGCTGGTTGGCCAACAAAGGCAATGGCGCCTGGCTTTTTATCACCAGGGGTTGATGGCAAAGGTAAGTTTGACTCGTTTTCGGCCTCTGGAGCGGATCATTGGTACAGCATGGATAATCACCGTGCTCGCGCAATTAATAACGAATTGGCGCAAAGCACATTTACCCCAGGCTGGCTTCGCTCGGTAGGTCCGGGTTGGATTGTATGGAGTTTGGAATCTTTTATTGACGAAATTGCCCACAAACAAGGGCTTGATCCGGTGGAATTTCGTTTATCAATGCTCGATGGCAAAGGCAAACAAGCAGGTAAAGCCCCTGAAAGCGTAGGCGGCGCACTGCGATTAAATGCGGTACTTAAAAAAGTGTCAGCGAAGGTCGCAAATGTTAAGCTGGGTGAAAACGAAGGCATTGGCTTTTCAGTTAGTTCTGGTCAAGAGCGTCATATGCCAGCGTGGATTGCCACAGCGGCGCATGTGCACGTAAATAAAAACGATGGCAAAATTACGCTTAAAAAACTGTATGCCGTGGTAGATGCGGGTTTAATTGTTCATCCCGATGGTGCATTAGCTCAGCTTGAAGGTTCGTTATTGTGGGGCACAAGCCTTGCGTTACATGAATCAAATAATTATCAAAACGGGCAAGTGGCGGCCACTAACTTTAACACTTACTTGCCGCTTAGAATGCAAGATGTGCCCGATATGGATATAGAGTTTGTGCAAAGTGATGAGTTTCCTATGGGCTTAGGTGAGCCGGGCGTTATTGGTGTTGCGCCAGCTATTGGCAACGCGGTATTTAATGCAGTCGGCGTGCGTTTACGTCATTTACCCATGAAACCGAGTGAGCTTAAAGCCGGTCTTTCGACCTAGTTATACCAATCCTCAAAATAGATCACTTAATTAAGCGGATTGGTATTAAGTGCTAACAAAGCGCGTAAAGTAGATTTTTTTACGCGCTTTGAACTTAGCGATAAATTTTAAAAATGTTAAAGGCTTATTTATGCTAGTCGACCCAGCCGGGCGAAAATTTAGTTATTTACGTTTATCGATCACTGATGTGTGCAATTTTAAGTGTGTGTATTGTTTACCTGATGGCTATCAATGTGATCACGACCGAGACTTCCTTTCTCTTAACGAAATTAGTAATACTATAAACGCCTTTGCTCATCATGGTATATCAAAGTTACGTATTACTGGCGGAGAGCCAACCCTCAGAAAAGATTTTATAGATGTAATTCGAGCAGCAAAAGACACGCCAGGCATTACAAAAATAGCCGCTACTACTAATGGCTACTCTATGCATAAGCAGATAAATAACTGGGTAGAAGCAGGTTTAAACGCTATCAATGTTAGTATTGATACTTTAGATCCACGTATGTTTAATACGATTACCGGTCACGATAAGTTCTCGACTGTAATGCAGGGTATAGAAAGCGCGCTTGAAAGCGGTATAGAGTCGGTAAAAATAAACAGCGTACTCATGAAACAGTACAATGGCCGTGAGCTTGATACCTTTTTAGTCTATTTAAAGCACAGACCCGTGACGATGCGATTTATTGAGCTAATGCAAACTAATGATAATAAATCGTTTTTTGATGCTAACCATATATCGGGGCAAGCAATAAAAGAGCAGTTGCTCCGCGCAGGTTGGCAGCCCATTATACGCGATGTAACGGCAGGACCTGCACAAGAGTTTTTCCACCCTGATTATTTGGGTAAAATAGGGTTAATAATGCCTTACAGTAATGACTTTTGTAACACCTGCAATAGGTTAAGAATTTCGTCACTAGGGAAATTGCATTTATGTTTGTTTTCTGAGCAGGGCATATCACTTAGAGAATACATGAGTGATAACACCAATCAGGCATTAATTGATCAGTTAGCGCGTTATATAAAAACTAAAAAACCAACACACTTATTGCATCAAGGTAACACAGGGGTCACAACAAACTTATCTATGTTGGGTGGTTAAACCTTATAGTAAGCTGTTTGGCTGAGTGCTCTTGCTATGGTATTGGGTAAAGTTAATGTTTTCTTATATCTACTTGTTATATTTAATTTTAGCGTTACACTGAATTTTTTATTATTTTAAGTTTTTTGAATGGATATAGCAGCGCTTAGTAGTACTAAATCATTAAGAAGGAACGTCCTGAAATGGATGTGCTTGTGCTTTGGTTTTGTCTCACTGTTTTTTGCTGCATTTAATATTATTGTAAATAACTTTGCTTTATTAGGGTATTTAGAAATAGCGCTCAGTGTATTTTGTGCTTACACCTACTATCGCTTAAACACGCATGCGCTAGAAGTATGGCAATCTGTAGTTATGTGCATATTTGTCACCTTTGTAATTGTATTAGGTAACTATTTAGCTAAACCAATAAATGGCGTGTATGTGTGGTCTTTTGCTTTACCTATATTGTACTACCTGTTGCTAGGTAAACGCTATGGCATTGTATTATCGGCTTTGCTCTTTGTACTACAAGCTGCCATATTGTTAAACAAATCATCGCAACTTCCTCTAACAACGCTTAACTTCAGTTTAAACCTTATATTCGTGTATATCAGTATTTGGGCTATTTCTCATGTTTTTGAAGGTAGCCGTGCTTTATCATCTAAGCGATTAAAAAATCTTGCTTTGTTAGACCCGCTTACTGGGGCTGCAAACCGTTTATCAATGAATCACTATTTTGAAGTAGAGCTTAAAGATAAATCGCAACTGTATTTGTTTTTACTCGATCTAGACTTTTTTAAACAAGTTAACGATACCCATGGCCACGCAGTGGGTGATAAAGTGCTCATTGAAGTCGCCACTTTACTTCGCGTTATATCAGCAAAAGGGTATGTATTTAGAGTGGGCGGGGAGGAGTTTGCTTTACTGCACTCTTTTGCTTCACACAATGAGGCGTTGGCAATGGCTGAAACCATCAGAGCAACACTAAACGAATCTGCGTTTGAGATTGATGGGCTAAAAATAAATGTCACCGCGAGCATTGGGGTTGTAAAGTATCGCCAAGGTGACACACTTGAAAAGTGTGTCACTAAAGCAGATGAACAACTTTATAAAGCAAAAGAATATGGCCGAAATAAAGTATACTTTCAGTCAAGCGCCCGGTTAAATGAAAAGCCTCAGGTAGCTTAATACGCCCTAGTACATTTGTTCAAAGTTAGGGATGTTGTTTTCCCAAATTGGTTTGTCTTTCCCTAAATACTCCTTTACTGCATCAAAAAATAAGCGTGTTCTTACTGGTAAGTCTCTGTGCGGGTACAAGGCATACATATGGCTAAACTCTTTTAATTTAACGTCAGTTAAAATAGGCACTAATTGGCCTTGCGTTATTTCCTTATCGATAATAAATGCCGGAGCCACGAAGTAGGTAGTCCCTGAAATAGCTTTCATTAGCAGCACTTCGGCATCGTTAGCTCTATACACACTGTTAATTTTTAGCTCACACAACTCCCCCTTACTATCGTAATAATCAAGGCTCTCTACCCGTATTGAGTTGCTTGCATAACTTGCTGCAGGTAACTGCGCCAGTTCTTCTATGGTTTTTGGCATGCCATAGGTTTGTATAAATTCAGGGGCCGCTACTATAAGTACCCTATTTCGGGCAATTCTACGCGCAATTAATGAAGAGTCTTTAGGTTCCCCAATTCTAAAAGCTAAATCAAACCCTTCAGATACAATATCAACAAGCCTGTCATCAAGGCGCAGCTCAACTTCTACTTGAGGAAAACGTTTTTGAAAGTCGTTAAGCACAGGCTGCAAATAACGTCTGCCAATAAGCGTTGACGATGTAATTTTTAGCACCCCACGTGGCTCTAAATGATAGTTTTCTGCCATGCGTACGGTTTCACCAAGTAGTTCTCTTAGTTCACTTGCTTTTTTTATCATTTCGGCGCCGGCGGCCGTTAACGAAAACGAACGGGTGGTACGGTTTAATAGCCTAACGCCTAGCTCGTCCTCTAACCGACTAATTTGCTTTGATATTACAGAGCGGTCTATGTTTCTTATTTCTG
Source organism: Pseudoalteromonas sp. MM1 (assembly GCF_030296835.1). NCBI lineage: Bacteria > Pseudomonadati > Pseudomonadota > Gammaproteobacteria > Alteromonadales > Pseudoalteromonadaceae > Pseudoalteromonas > Pseudoalteromonas sp. MM1. Next base: position 385,029 of record NZ_AP027923.1, read on the forward strand.
CAGCTTTGGCAAAAGAGCCTTGCTCTACCACCTCTAGTAGCATTAAAAGTCGGCTTGTTGTATCCATCATGATCACTCATTAATTTTTATTGATGCCATTTTGGCATTAATGAATTTATAAATCTATGGTTTTTGTCCGCAGGTATAGTCCGTAATATGCACGCTAATCAATAAAGGAGCGTCTACATGAACAAACATTTAATTGCTGCTGCACTCGCTGCGGCATCATTATCACTTGCGGGCTGTGCTGATGAGAGCGCGCCTCAAGCTCAGCAACAACAATTGCAGCCTATCGATGTTGCACCTGTACTGGTAAAGCCGGTACAAAGCTGGCACACCTACACTACGCGCTTAGAGTCGCCTGAAGAAGTTGCGTTAATGCCACGTGTGTCAGGTATTATCGATAGCATTGAGTTTAAAGAAGGCGATGTGGTTAAGCAGGGCGATGTGCTTTTTCAGCTTGATAAACGTCCTTTTGCTGCCGTAGTAGCAAGTTTAGAAGCGCAAATTCACAGCGCTGAAGCAGCCCTTGAACAAGCTGTTAGTGAAGATAAACGTGCAGTGCGATTATTAGAGCGTAAAGCTATTTCTACAGAGCAAGCACAAGCACGTACCTCAACGTTGCGTCAACGCGAAGCGCAACTTGCAGCACTGCAAGCACAACTTACCTCTGCAAAGCTCGATTTAGAATTTACCTCGGTGATATCGCCAATTGATGGCATTATTTCTCGTGCAAACATTACTAAAGGTAATAACGTGTTAGCGGGACAAAGCGTATTAACATCAATTGTATCTAACAAAGCAATGTATGCGTATTTTGACGTTGATGAACGTACCTGGAATAGTGCATTTAATGATGTAACAGCACAAAGCCGCCAAACAGTTGTAATGCAAAAAGTAGGTCAAACAGAGTTTGCTTATCAAGGTTACATTAACTTTATTGATAACCAAATTAACTCAGCTACAGGTACTTTACGTGTACGTGCTGTATTTAACGAAGATAATAATCAACTTCGTGCAGGCTCTTTTGCCCGTATTAAATTGGCAGCAAACAAAGTAAGCGAAAAAGTAATTATACCTGAGCGTGCTATTGGTACCGATTTAAAAAATCGTTTTGTATTAACGGTTGGCGAAAACAACGTACTTGAATACAAACTCATTACTGTCGGTGAACGATACGGTGCATTACGTGCGGTGACCTCTGGACTTAGCGAAGGTGACATCATTGCGGTAAACGGCCCAGCACGTGTAGGCCCAGGTATGCCAATCTCTCCACAAACAGTAACAATTGATACAAGCGGTGTTGCATTTACATTGTCAAACGACAACGCACAACTTGTGGCTAAGCAATAAGGTTTATTGATGAAATTCTCGCATTTCTTTATACAGCGCCCAATATTTGCGGCCATGCTGTCGTTGGTTATTTTAATTGCTGGTGGTATTTCACTATTTCAACTACCAGTGAGTGAATACCCAGAAGTAGTACCACCTACAGTGGTTGTAACTGCAAGCTACCCGGGTGCAAACCCAACCGTTATCGCGCAAACAGTGGCAACACCGCTGGAGCAAGAAATTAACGGTACTGAGAACATGCTTTATATGTTTTCACAAGGTACTAGTGATGGACGCATGACTTTAACGGTAACTTTTGCTTTAGGTACCGATTTAGATCGTGCGCAGGTTCAAGTACAAAACCGTGTAAACAGTGCATTGCCACGTTTGCCAGAAGAAGTACAGCGTTTAGGCGTAGTAGCCGAAAAATCATCACCCGATTTAACCATGGTGGTGCACTTATATTCGCCTGAAAAAACTCACGATACAGCGTATTTATCTAACTATGCCGATTTGAACATTAAAGATGAAATTGCACGCTTACCAGGCGTAGGTGATATTCGTTTATTTGGTGGTGGCAAATACTCAATGCGCGTATGGCTAAACCCTGATGCGCTTGCTGCACGTGAACTCACAGCAACAGATGTAGTTGCAGCGCTTCGCTCGCAAAACCAACAAGTTGCAGCGGGTAGCTTAGGTGCGCAGCCAATTTCAAACGATAGCCAATTTCAAATACTCTTAAACGTTAAAGGGCGTTTAAGTAGTGTTGAAGAATTTGAAAACGTTATCATAAAAGTAGGTGAACAGGGGCAATTAACACGTTTGTCTGATGTAGCACGTGTAGACTTAGGCCTTGATACGTACGCACTTCGTGCTGAGATGGATAACCAGCCTGCACTTGCAATGCCTATTTTTCAACGCCCTGGTTCAAATGCAATTGAGCTTTCTGATCAAGTACGCGAAACCATGGCGCGCTTATCAAAAGATTTCCCTGCGGGTGTAGAGTACGACATTGTATATGACCCTACGGTATTTGTACGTGGTTCAATTGATGCGGTAATTGCTACTTTACTTGAAGCCATCGCATTAGTTGTTATTGTTGTAATTGTATTTTTACAAACATGGCGCGCATCTATTATTCCTTTAATTGCGGTGCCTGTATCTCTAATTGGTACTTTTGCGGTTATGCAATGGCTAGGCGTATCTATTAATACGCTGTCGTTGTTTGGCTTGGTGCTAGCAATTGGTATTGTTGTAGATGATGCTATCGTTGTTGTTGAAAACGTAGAGCGTAATATTGAGCAAGGGCTATCGCCATTAGAAGCAACACGTGTTGCTATGACTGAAGTTACAGGCCCGATTATTGCGATTGCTTTAGTGTTGTGTGCGGTATTTATTCCAACTGCATTTATTACCGGTTTATCGGGTCAGTTTTACAAGCAATTTGCACTAACTATTACTATTTCTACTGTTATCTCTGCATTTAATTCACTAACACTGTCACCAGCGTTATCGGCATTATTACTTAAATCGCACGATGCAAAACCTGATGCGTTTACGCGTTTACTGAATAAATTATTTGGCCGTTGGTTGTTTGAACCATTTAACCGCGTATTTAATCGTGGTGCTAAAGGGTACGAAAAACTAGTACAAAAACTTATTCGTATGACTGTTATTGTGATGGTTGCCTATGTTGCACTGGTTGGCGGCACAATTAAATTATTTGATACCGTACCAGGTGGCTTTATTCCACAGCAAGATAAGCAATATTTAGTGGCTATTGCACAATTACCCGATGCAGCAAGTTTAGACCGCACTGCAGATGTAATTTCGCAAATGCAAAAAATTGCGTTAGAAGTACCTGGCGTTGCTCACACTGTTGCGTTTCCTGGTTTATCGGTTAATGGGTTTACTAATAGCCCGAACAGCGGCATTGTATTTACACCACTTGAAAGCTTTGATAAACGCACAGACCCTAGCCAATCGGCAATGGCCATCGCTGCGCAGCTAAATCAACGTTTTGCAGCCATTGATGAAGCATTTGTTGCAGTATTTCCGCCACCGCCAATTCAAGGCTTAGGTACAACCGGTGGCTTTAAACTGCAACTTGAAGACAGAGCAAATAAAGGGTTTGAAGCATTATTCAATAGCCTACAAACGGTTATTGGTAAGGCGCAACAAGACCCTGCATTAATGGGCCTTTACTCAAGCTTTAGAATTCAAGTTCCACAAATGGACATAGACATTGACCGTGAACAAGCACTTATTCAAGGTATTCCACTTGATGAAGTATTTGACGCACTGCAAGTTTACTTAGGCTCAGTATATGTAAACGACTTTAATATGTTTGGTCGTACTTACCAAGTAAATGCGCAAGCTGATGCTGATTACCGCCTTGATCCTGAGCAAATTCTTAACCTAAAAGTACGTAATAGCGTAGGGAACATGGTGCCACTTGGTTCTGTACTAACTGTGACACCGACCATAGGTCCAGATCGCGTAATGCACTATAACGGTTACCCTAGTGCAGAATTGAACGGCAGCCCAGCACCAGGTTACAGCTCTGATCAAGCACAAACAGCAATCGAAGCAATACTGGCAGATAATCTACCGACGGGTATTGAATACGAGTGGACAGAAGTAACCTACCAGCAAGTACTTGCCGGTAATACTATGGTTTATGTATTCCCGTTAGTTGTATTGCTTGTATTTATGGTACTTGCAGCGCAGTACGAAAGCTTACGTTTACCACTGGCAATAATACTAATTGTACCTATGACTATTTTCTCTGCGCTATTAGGTGTATGGCTTGTAGGCTCAGACAACAACATATTCACCCAAATAGCGTTAATAGTACTGGTGGCCTTAGCTTCTAAAAACGCGATATTAATGGTTGAGTTTGCAAAAGACAGACACGACTCAGGATTAACGCACCTAGAGGCAATACTTGAAGCATGTCGTATGCGTTTGCGCCCTATATTAATGACATCAATTGCCTTTACAGCAGGGGTTGTACCACTAGTACTTGCAACGGGTGCCGGCGCCGAAATGCGCCACGCTATGGGTAACGCGGTGTTTGCAGGCATGATAGGGGTAACCGTATTTGGTTTACTATTTACCCCAGTGTTTTACATGTTAGTTGTTAAAAAGCAGCAAAAAGAGCAGGAGTTATCACATGGCTAAGTTAATGACTAAACGTGTAAAAACGCGCTTAACGCTAAGTGCTGTGTTAGTGGCTGCTGTTTTATCTGGTTGCGCAAGCAAAATAGATACACACAGTGAGCAAAATGCCATTAACGATTTTGTAGCACAGGCAAATATTGCAAGCAATGTGGCTACAGCTGATGAAACTAACTGGTGGCAAAAGCTAGAGTCAGAGCAGCTAAATGCTCTTGTAAATAGCGCGCTTGCAAATAACTACGACTTACAAACGAGTCAATTAACGCTGAAAAGTGCACTAGCAAGATTAGGCGAGCAAAAAGCGCAATACTTACCACAAGGTGGTGTTGAAGTAGGTGCAGCTCGAAGCGATGCCCCCAGTGTGTTTGATCGCCAATCAAGTGCAAATGTCGCGCTTGATTGGCAACTTGACTTGTTTGGTCGAATTACAGCCTTGGTTGATGCAGCAAATGCATCGGCCATGAGCCAAGCCGAGCAGGTGCGTTTACTGCAAATTGAAGTTGTATCGTCAGTGGTGAAAGGCTTTGTAAGTTACCAAGGCAATGTTGAAAAACAGCAGATTATTGCAATGCAAATTGAAGCACTTGAACAAAGTATTGAAGTATTGCAAGCACGTGTAGACGAAGGAGTTGCTAACGAACTTGATTTAAACCGCACTATGGCACAGCTTAGGCAGCAAGAAGCTCTAATGCCAGCTATAGAGTATGCTAAATACAGTGATTTATCGGCACTGGCCGTGCTTAGTGGTAAATTAACCAAAGACATAGCTATAAACGATGAGCAAAACATACTTGAACACGACTTTAGCGTAGCGCTTAAAAATGCCAATGAAGCCATTGCACTGCGCCCTGATATTAGCCGTGCACTTTATGATTTTAGTCAAGCTAATAGCTTGAGCGTAGCTGCAAGCAAAGCGCTACTGCCAGATATTAGCCTGTCCGCATTTGCCGGTGTGGTGAGCATAGACAGCACAGGATTAAAAAATACTGACCAACAATGGCAAGTTGCGCCACAGTTGCAGTGGTCAATATTAAGTTATCCAGCACTGCTTGCTCAGCGCGACGCACAGCAGTTTTTAAGTGAAGCTGCTTACAGCGACTATCAGCAAATAGTATTAAGTGCGGTGACTGAAAGTGAACTTTCACTGCAAATGTTGGTCAACCAACAGCAACAAAAAACGTTTGCAGATGAGCGTTTTGGTTTTGCTAATAAAGCGTTTTTACAAGCACAAGCAATGTACGAAGAAGGACAAATACCGTACTTAGAGTTGTTAGATGCGCGTCAGGATGTTTTAATAGCCCAAGAAAATGCTGTTGACACAACGATTGCCTCATTGCTTGCAAAAGTTAACGCTTATCAAGCGTTTAATGGCCAATGGAGCTATGCACTTAACAGCGCAAAATAAGTAGAGTTAATTGAATGAGCAATACTGAACTGTCAGATAGATACGATATTCCGCAAACAATGCGGGCAATTGTACTTCCACAACCCGATGAGCAAATTTGCCTACACGATGTTGAAGTGGATGTGCCCGAGTGCGCCAACAACGAACTGTTGGTAAAAGTGGAGTACGTGGGCCTCAACCCTGCGGATGCGCATTTTGCTAAAACAGGCTTTTGTAAATGGCAATACCCACACATACTAGGCCTTGATGCTGTAGGTGTGGTGGTTAAAGCTAATAAAGGTGTGTTCCCTAATGTGGGTGAGCGAGTAATGTGGCACGCCAATATTGGCGAGCAAGGGGTATTGAGTGAGTACACTAAAGTACCTAATTTTGCTGTATCGGTTGTGCCCGATGAGCTCAGTCCTGCGCAAGCGGCAACATTACCTTGCGCGGGTATGGCAGCACTTATCAGCTTAGATAAAATTGCAATTGCCGAAGGTGATACAGTTTTAATTGAAGGTGGCTCTGGTGCGGTAGGTCAGTTTGCCATTCAATATGCTAAGCAGCGTGGCGCTGATGTATTTGCTACTGCATCAAAACGTAACCACAAATTGGTCAAGAAGCTAGGTGCCGATACTGTTTTTGACTACAACGATAAAAAGTTGTGTGACAAAATTCGCCGTGAGCTTGGCCCACAAGGTTTTGATGCTGTAATTGATACAATGGGCGGTACATCAACTCTGCGAAATATAGAATTAATGCGCTTTTGCGGCCGTATCGCGTGTTTAAACCCGTTGCCTCATTTTGATCAAAATTTAATGTACCGCCGAGCACCTAATATTAGTGTGGTTTCAATTGGTGGTGCGTGGCTTGCAAACAGTTTATGTGCGCAACAACGTTTAAGTTTTATGGGCAATTTGTTACTTGAGGGCGCGCTTTCGGGCGATATTAAAACACCGGTCATTACTGCCGTTGATTTTACTGCAGAGTCCGTAAGTGCTGCTTTAAACAATCAAATAGCGGGTGGATTTACAGGAAAACACATTGTGCAAATAAGCAGTTAACTCTCCCCACTTTAATTTAAAAACGCAGCCCAAGTGGCTGCGTTTTTTTATGGCTAAATAAAATTTGATGTTTTAGGCATAATTGCGGCTAAAAAGTGTTTTTCAGCGCACAAGTGTAAGCCTTTTAGATTCAACAGTTTACGTCACCGTAAAGAAAATAAATTGAAAAAACTGTTAATTAATTGAATAGAGTAATTGATCTAAACTCATTTTTATGACGTAATGTAGGTATTATTTATCTGGTCGGATGAGTTCAATCATGAGTTTACGTACAAAATTAAAAAAAGTATTACCAAGCATTTCAATCACTGAACAAGAAGCGCTAGACGCGGGCGATGTGTGGCTAGAAGGGTCTATCTATCAAGGTAAGCCAGATTTTAGCGCGCTGCGCGATGTTCCTGCCGCCACATTAAGCGCAGATGAGCAAGCATTCTTAGATGGCCCAGTACAAGAGTTACTTGGCATGATTGACGATTCAGTTATTCAAAATGGTATTCACTTACCAGATGACATATTAGAATTTTTGAAAAAAGAGCGTTTTTTCTCGCTTATCATTCCTAAATCGTTTGGTGGTTTAGAGTTTAGCCCTTATGCAAACTCAACTATTGTGGCAACCATTGCAACTAAAAGCTCTGCAGTAGCAGTAACCGTTATGGTTCCTAACTCTCTAGGCCCAGGTGAACTACTACTTCACTTTGGTACGCAAGAGCAACAAGCACATTACTTACCGCGCCTGGCAAACGGCAGAGACATTCCCTGTTTTGCACTAACAAGCCCAGAGGCGGGTTCTGATGCAGGCGGTATTCCAGATATTGGTACTGTAACCAAAGGCATGTACAACGGCGAAGAAGTACTTGGCCTTGAAATCACATGGGACAAGCGCTACATCACATTGGCACCCATTGCAACGGTACTTGGTTTAGCGTTTAAAGTAGTGGACCCTGAGGGTTTACTAGGCGGCAAAGAAAATTTAGGTATTACCTGTGCGCTTATTCCTAAAGATCACCCAGGTGTAGAGCTCGGTAACCGTCACGATCCTATGGGTATTCGTTTTTATAATGGTACTACACGCGGAAACAAAGTATTTGTACCAATGGACTTTATTATTGGCGGCCAGAAAAACATCGGTCGCGGCTGGCAAATGCTGGTTAGCTGTTTAGGTGCTGGCCGTGGTATTTCACTACCTGCACTGGGTGTAAGTACATCACAAGTGGCGTTTAAATCAGCATCTGAATACGCAGCAGTACGCGAGCAGTTTGGTTTAGCAATTGGCCAGTTTGAAGGCATTCAAGAAAAGCTAGCCGACATTGCAGGTAAAACGTACCTTCAAGAAGCAATGCGCGTACTTACAACTGAAGGCTTAGGCATGGGCTTAAAACCATCAGTTGTTACAGCAATCGCTAAATACCACATGACAGAGCTTGGCCGCGACGTGCTAGATTCAGCAATGGATATTCAAGCAGGTAAAGCAATTCAAAATGGTCCGCAAAATACCCTTGCAAGCGGTTATGTTGCACAACCAATTGCAATAACGGTAGAAGGCGCGAACATTCTTACTCGTAACCTGATGATTTTTGGTCAAGGTGTTATGCGTTGTCACCCATATTTACAATCTATGGTTGAATCTATTCATAGTGAAGATAAAGGCGCTGATGCAGAATTTAACGGCATTTTACGTAAAACAATTGGTTACAGCACCGCAAACAGCTTACGTGCGTTCCGTTTAGGCGTTTTACCATTTACTGCAAGCGCAAACTCAGCGCTACCAGAAGTACGTGAATACGAAAAAGCCGTGCATAAATTATCAGCTAAATTAGCGGTGTACGCAGACTTCTCGTTACTTGTACTTGGTGGTAAATTAAAACAAGCCGAAATGCTTTCAGCACGTTTAGGCGATGTAATGAGCTTTTTATATGCGGCAATGGCATCAATCAAGTATTACGAGCAAAAAGTAGCGAGCAGCGAGCGTGAGCAAGCAGCACCTTACTTCCATTACGCAACTCGTTTTGCACTGCAAAGCGCTGAAGAAGCATTGCATAAGTTTTTAGATAACTTCCCTGCAAGTGGTACTCGTAAGTTTATACGTTTTGTAACTATGAACTACTCAACTAAAATGCCAAAAATTAGCGATGATTTAATTCGCGAATTAGCTAAGCAAGCGCAGCTTGATACTGCATTTAAAGCGCAAATTACGCATTTAGTTAAACCAGTAGAGGGTGATGGTCATTACATTAATGAACAAGCCTACAAAGCTAAAATGGCATCACTTGGTGAGCTAGCTAAAGTTAAAAAAGCACTGCGCGCTAAAACAATTAAGCCAGGTACACGATTTGCTATTACACTTGATAACGCACTAGCGGCAAACGTAATTACCGCGGCTGAGCACGCGCAATTAGTTGATTACAACAAAAAGCGTGAAAAAGCGATTCGTGTAGATGAGTTCGATTTTGATATGAACTTACTAGATGACAACGCACAGCCAGTTAACCCACTTAAAAGTGTAGTTAATCAATAAAATTCAATGATGCTAAGCGCCCGCAGTATCGGCGCTTTTATTCATGATTAAAAAATTAGTGTGGAGCCTCGTTTGTTTAAAACCAAGCGGGGCTTTTTTATATTAACAATCGAATTTAGTATTCAGAGGTGTCGCTCCATTAGTTCGATTATATGAAATTGTTACGGAAATGTAATTATGTAAATATTAAATAAAATAATAATAACAACCAACAAGGATTGTTTTGTGAAATATATGTTGTGCTTTTTTCTATTCGTTTTTCCTTTAATGTCTTCGGCTGTTACTGATAAATTTAATTTAACTGAAGATGGAAGTAAAACAGTTAGAATTTGGGAGGTTTGGCGTGTTATAGGTGCACGGGAAGCCTTTTTTGGAGCCGCCATTATAAAACCAAAAAACGGACTTTAAGTTTTAATACAGATTCATTTGTTTATAAACCAAAGGCTAATTTTTGTGGTGTAGATACAACAACGATAAATGTCTCATTGATAGATTCTGGCAATAACCCAATTAGGTCTATATCTCTAGAATCCGATGAGCTTGTTGAGTACTCAACAAGTCCTATTTTAAATATTATCCAAAGCTTTTTTGCCTTTGCAACAAAAGATAATGTAGATAAGCCTCGAATACAATACGCATCCTATAGAACCTATTCAGCTAATTATCAAACTGTAAGCCAAAATGTGACTCGTTATCCTGTTAAGCTTACTTTTAATGTTGCATGTGTGAACGATTCACCAACGATCACAAACATAACGAATCAGTCAACAAACGAAGACACCACAAAAGCGATAAGCTTTACAGTGGGTGATGTTGAAACAAGCACTTCAAGCCTTGGTCTTTCTGTTGTAAGCAGCTCAAACACTTCACTATTGCCGACGAATCGCATTGTTTTTGGAGGGAGTGGCGCTTCGCGGACAATGAGTATGTCTCCGGTGGCGAATAGGTATGGGTATTCAGACATTCGTATCCGTGTTAAAGACAGTAACGGTGCGACGAGAGACGATACATTTAGGCTCACTGTAAATAGTGTGAACGATGCACCAACGATCACAAATATAGCGAATCAGTCAACAAACGAAGACACCACAAAAGCGATAAGCTTTACAGTGGGTGATGTTGAAACAAGCACTTCAAGCCTTGGTCTTTCTGTTGTAAGCAGCTCAAACACTTCACTATTGCCGACGAATAGCATTGTTTTTGGAGGGAGTGGCGCTTTACGGACAATGAGCATGTCTCCGGTGGCGAATAGGTATGGGTATTCAGACATTCGTATTCGTGTTAAAGACAGTAACGGTGCGACGAGAGACGATACATTTAGGCTCACTGTAAATAGTGTGAACGATGCACCAACGATCACAAATATAGCTAATCAGTCAACAAACGAAGACACCACAAAAGCGATAAGCTTTACAGTGGGTGATGTTGAAACAAGCACTTCAAGCCTTGGGCTTTCTGTTGTAAGCAGCTCAAACACTTCACTATTGCCGACGAATCGCATTGTTTTTGGAGGGAGTGGCGCTTCGCGGACAATGAGCATGTCTCCGGTGGCGAATAGGTATGGGTATTCAGACATTCGTATTCGTGTTAAAGACAGTAACGGTGCGACGAGAGACGATACATTTAGGCTCACTGTAAATAGTGTGAATGATGCACCAACGATCACAAATATAGCGAATCAGTCAACAAACGAAGACACCACAAAAGCGATAAGCTTTACAGTGGGTGATGTTGAAACAAGCACTTCAAGCCTTGCCCTTTCTATTGTAAGCAGCTCAAACACTTCACTATTGCCGACGAATCGCATTGTTTTTGGAGGGAGTGGCGCTTCGCGGACAATGAGCATGTCTCCGGTGGCGAATAGGTATGGGTATTCAGACATTCGTATCCGTGTTAAAGACAGTCACGGTGCGACGAGAGACGATACATTTAGGCTCACTGTAAATAGTGTGAACGACGCACCAACGATCACAAACATAGCGAACCAGTCAACAAACGAAGACACCACAAAAGCGATAAGCTTTACAGTGGGTGATGTTGAAACAAGCACTTCAAGCCTTGTTCTTTCTGTTGTAAGCAGCTCAAACACTTTACTATTGCCGACGAATCGCATTGTTTTTGGAGGGAGTGGCGCTTCGCGGACAATGAGCATGTCTCCGGTGGCGAATAGGTATGGGTATTCAGACATTCGTATCCGTGTTAAAGACAGTCACGGTGCGACGAGAGACGATACATTTAGGCTCACTGTAAATAGTGTGAATGATCGGCCACGTATTACTGGAACTAATTCGATTAAGCTGTTGACTAATGAAAGTATCGGTATTGATTTTAGTGTTAGTGATGAAGAAACACCTTTGGGTTCTTTAAGATTGGATGTTGATGCTATGAATCCATCATTATTTAAAGAGCTAAAAGTTACTTTTATAAATGGAAAAGCCCACCTTGTAGTTGAAGCCTCAAGCCAAAGTGGAAGTACTAATATAGTTCTAAGGGTAACAGATGAGAATGAACTCGTTACCACTGAGTCTATAAGTGTATTAATTCAATCACCAATAGAATTAGCAACAGAGACCTCGGTTATTATTCCTTTAGATAAAGAGTCTACTGATATTGTAGCACCAGACTTTTCAGCAATTGGTGCAATTAAGGGGCAGGCTAGTGTAAGTGGTGGTGCGGCTACATATCAACTTCCGATTCAGCTTACCCCTGGGCGTTCTGGAATGCAGCCAGAAATATCATTAAATTATTCATCTCGTAGTGGTAATGGTATTGCGGGTGTTGGGTGGGCTCTTTCAGTTGGTTCTAGTATTACACGCTGCGCTGCAACTTATGCACAAGATGGGTTTACACAAAGTCCACAATATAATAGTAACGATCGGCTTTGTTTAGACGGCCAGCGTTTAATTGCTACATCGGGTAGTTATGGTAATTCAGGCACACAATACCGCACTGAAATTGATAGTTTTGTGCGTGTAACGCAAAGTGGCTCACTAAATGGCACATCTACGTGGTTTAAAGCTGAGTATAAAAACGGTCGAGTGTCATATTTTGGTAAAACAATTGACTCAAAAGTAATACATGAAGGTAGGACCGCTACTTATTCGTGGTTGGTTGAATATCAACATGATGCAACCGAGAATAATTATATTCATTATGACTATGCCTTATATGGAACTGCAGAGTTGTTGCTAGATCAGATTTCTTATACCGGTAGCTCGGTTAATAATAAAGGAGAGCAAAAAGTACAATTTATTTATGAGCCGAGAAATAAAATACACGAACGCTTTTCGTTTGGAGGTCGCTCAGTTGTTACACAACGACTCCACAAGGTTGATATTTTTAACGTTAATCAAAATGTTTGGAGTTATGAGCTAAATTACCAAAAGAGTACTGCATCGGGTAAAGAACTATTAGATGAGGTTTCTCAATGTTTTAGCAATAATTATTGCTTACCTTCAACTTTATTTACTTGGAATAATACTCAAGAAGTATTAATACTGGAGCCTTTAGGCGGGGAAAGTAACATACTTTATCCTAACGAAAAATCAATAAGCAAGGTTTTACCAAGAGGCGATGTAAATGGTGATGGCGTAAGAGATTGGTCAGGTTATTTTGTTAATGCTGAGGGGGACTTTAGCCACAACAATATAGCGTTAGATTCATGCCAGTTTAACCGATTTACACTTAGACATGAATGCAGCCAAGGGGATATTGACTTAGATGGAATAACTGATGAATGGTCAATTAAAAATCAAGAGTTAATGTTCGATTTGTCTAGTGAAGGATTAATTTCGACAAATATCGAAATGCCTCCTTCTTTAAAACCTGAATTAAGAGAAAGCCATATACGGCAAATTGCAGATTTTAATAATGATGGTTGGCCAGACATATTACTTTATATTGCAAGTGATATACCTAAAATTGAACTTTACTTGCATCAAAAAAATGTAAGCAGACCTTACGTTCGTCCTGAATTTAGCTTTAGTCTTACAAAAGGTACAGCTAGCGATTTGTATACCACTGTTCTTTTAGATGACTATACAGTATTAGGTGATATTAGCGGCGATGGCACAATAGATATAATGCATGTTAGTACGGGGGCTAAAGATATTATTCCGCCATTACAGGCCCGCCCAAAAACACTACTTTTAGGTGATGATAATTATCAAAACGATCATGCCTTGCCATTTAGTGTTACCTTAGGAACGCTAAAGCCCCAGTTGAGTATGTTTATTGACTTAAATGGTGATGGATTAACTGATTGGCTTGGGTGGGAATATAACGAAAATATTATTTCTCTTACTTATAGGTTAAATAAAGGGGAATTAGTATTTACGCCAAAACATACCCTTAGTAACAATCTTATCGAAACGGTAGAGCAGAAGGTACTTTATAACGCTGGGGAGTGGGTAACGCGCAGAGTACCTAAATATGGAAGAGGCTTTCTTATTGAAGATATTAACTATGACGGAATATCTGAACTATTGATGCCAGGTAAGCGGTTACTGACCCGCTGCACTTCTTTAGGTAGAAATCGTTTTTGTGGTGATCAGTTATATGGTGAATGGGAAACACGACCAGGAGATCGAAGCTCTTTAACCCCAATTGATAGTAGTTCACTCGATAAAAGTATTTATCAATTTGATGCATTACATTTTAGTCAAAATAGTGCCGGGGAGTTGAGTGTAACAAAAAGCGAAACAAATCTGGTGGGGAACCCATATGATTCAGCATTTGTTGATGCATACGGAACAGGCTTAAGAAGCTTAGTATTTAATCATACATCAGAGCCTGGCTTTTCTAATCAAGGAAATGCTGAGGGGACTTTTTCTGCATATACTGAACAATACGGTGTGTTTATAAATCGTAATTACGGTACTGGTTCAGGAGTGAGCGGTCGTGATTATGCCCCTGTAGATCTTATGTTAGCAGCTAAAGATGGCCTAGGTAAAGAAGCCAAATGGCAGCAACGACCATTATCGAGTAGCAAAGTTGAATATGATTCACTGAGAAACAGCATTATATCAGAGCCAGGGTATATTAATTTTGCATCTAGCATGTACGTTGTGAATTCATTCCTGCAAAGTAATGGTTTGAACGACACGACAGAAACAGCGTATAGCTATGCAGGCGCTGTGTATAACCAGTTCGGCCGTGGTTTTATGGGCTTTAAAAGCATTATAGAAAAAGATGTAAGTCGAGGGCTCGTGACACAATCAGACTTTAAACAAGTCTTTCCGTATCAGGGTAAGTTAGAACGCCAAGCTACTTTTGCGGTAAATGACTATAACGTGCGAAGTTATAATTTATTACAATCAGCAAGCCTGGAAGCTAATGCATTAAGTTATTCAAGTACTGACTGGCAGGATAACCTGAACCATACTATATCAGGTGTTTATAATGTATATCCTCGTTCTACAACGCAGCTAACGCGAGATCTTGATTCTAAAAGTGTTGTTACATCTACCAATAAAACCATAATTGGAATTGATGAATATGCAAATGTAACAGCCAACTCGGTAGAGATTAATGACGACTGGGGAGTATATACAACATCCCAAACTAGTACTTATCAGAACGATAAAAGCAGTTGGTGGTTAAATAAACTCACTAATAAAACAGTGATAAAAAACGCAATTAAAGAGCGTAATAGTAATGACCCAATAACGAATGTAACACTCGATCAAAAAACATCTAATACAACTGTTTATTCTCAATATCATAGCAGTCGTCAGGCTGGTGTAGTCGAAATTAGTGGTAAAATAGGCTCAGCTATTTCGGGTAATGGCAGTACAGTTACGACTGCTTTTAATGATTACGGCTTACCGCACCTTGTAAGTCAAACAACCAAAGTACGCAACAGTAGCGGCAGTTGGGTTGACCAAACGCGGACGACATCAACTACGTACAGTAAAAATGGCATCAGCGAGGCAAGCGACGGCTATTTCCCCCACAAGCAAATCAATGCTAAAGGGCATATAAGTTATACCAATGTGAACCCCGCTACGGGGCAAGTAACACAAACGCGCCAACAACTCAGTGGCAGTAATTATCAAGTAACCAACTATGGCTATGATGATTACAACCGTCCGTACAGCGTTCAAACTGCGGGTATGCCCATTCAGTACAGTGCAGTACAAACACCGGATACACAAGCTCCCGAACACGCAGCTTTACAAGTCTTAAAGGTGGCAGCCGGGCAACCAGCCCAAAAAATCTATATAGATAAGTTAGGTCGTACACTACGCACTGCCGTACAAGGTTTTGATAGCGATTGGATATTCAGTGATGTTGTTTATAACAGTGTAGGTTATAAAACATTTGAATCTGTACCACATAAAGAGCATGCCTCAGTATTTGGTACATTTTATACCGCACACGATACACTCGGTCGCGTAACTGAAAAAGTAACCAATCAACATTGCGGTGATATGACTACAAACTACGAATACAGCGAACTTGCCACAGGCATAACAGTTTATGATAGTTGTTATGGCATCACGCTAGATATGTCGCGTACTTACAATAGCCTTAAGCAGCTAATGCAAACAACTGATGCAAACAATGGAATTACACGTTATAGCTATAATGGGCAAGGGTTACCAATCGTTATTCAAGATGCTAACGGCAATAACATTGTGGCAATGTACAATGCACTTGGTCAAAAAGTGCAGGTAAACGATCCAAATCAAGGTATCACTAATTTTCAATATAATGGTTTTGGTGAATTACAACATGAATCCCGAGCGGATAATAAAACCATCAGTTATGTAACCGATGTACTTGGGCGCGTTACACGACGCACCGCGACAGGTGAAAATACGTTAGCGTATAGCTATGATGGCGCTACCTATGGCCTAGGGCAGTTAAATCAAGCGGCAGGTAATGGCGTAACAAAAAATTACGCATACGATAGTCGAGGCCGTCCTAGTAGCCAAACTATTATTGGTAGTGGTAAAAGCTACACAACAACCACATTTTACGACAGTAACTATGGCCGTGTAAAAGGGCTACGTTACCCGAATAACCTTACCTTAGAGTACATTTATAACGATGCAGGCTATCAAACGCAGGTAAAAAATGCCGCCAGTGGCTATGTGTTTAAAACTATCACTGAACATGATGTGTTTGGTAATATATCACAGGGGACATTAGGTAATGGGTTAAGTGAAAATACCGCTTACAGCCTTAAGAATGGTCAGATGACCCTTAAAACCATTGCAAAAAATAACAGCAATATCATGAGTATTAATTACTCAGCGTATGATGGGTTTGGTAATTTAAAAGCTGTTGATATCACCTCGGGGAGTATTGGCAACCAGCACAATTTTAGTGAAAGTTACAGCTACGATGCACTGCACCGTTTAGAAAGTAACGCTGTTAATGGCATTACCACGATTGACTACAGCTATGATGCGGTGGGCAATCTGTTATCTAAATCGGATTACGCCTCACAATACGATTACACTAACGGTGCAACAGGTGGCCCGAATGCAGTAAAGCGTGTGCTACGCAGCGGCAGTTGGAAAGTATTTAGTTATGATGCACGTGGAAATATGACGCGAGGTGATGGGCTTACAAGTGCAACGTACAATGCGATGGATAAACCCACACAAATTATAAAAAACGGTAAAACCCTCACCTTTACCTATGGCCCACAACACATGCGCTTTAAGCAAGTGAATGGCAGCGTAACCACTTTTTATAGCGATAAGTTGTATGAAGAAGAAATCGACGGCACTAAAACCACATGGCGAGCTTACATAGACGACATAGCCGTTATAAGCCAAACGACAGGGGCCAGTGCAAGTATTCGTTATACCCATCGAGACCGCTTAGGCAGTGCACGGGTATTTACCGACCATAACGGACAAGTAGAAGCAGAGCGAAATTTTGACCCATTTGGTAAACCACGGCTAGCCAGTGGCGGCTTAAAAGCATTTGGAGATTCAAAACTCGGTGATATGGCGGATGCCAAAACACGAAGAGGCTTTACTGACCACGAACATTTAGATAATGTAGAGCTCATTCATATGAACGGTCGGGTGTACGATTATAACCTTGGTCGGTTTATGTCTGTAGACCCTGTGATCCAAAGCCCCGGTGATAGCCAGAGTATCAATCCATACTCCTACATCATGAACAATCCACTTGCTGGAACTGATCCAACAGGTTACTGCGCAGCAGCAACAGGCACTAGGATCAAGTCCTGTGGTGATATGAAGGTTGAAGTTAAGGTAGATGGTAAGACTGTAGGTAGTACCGTTGTGAAAGATGTTAATTTCAGAAATGGTGCAGAAGTTAGTGGTGCTATGGCTAAAGGTGCCGGACAAATCGGGCAAGCTATATCTGATTTGGGAGGGCAGCAGAATATAGCCAAACAGCAAGAGCCATCGAATTCAAATTATTCTCAGACTGGTGTAGATGAAGAGGTCGAACCGAGGTCTTCAGGGACTGGTGTCACAGATTACTCCACTGAAGGAACAGCGGAAGAGCGTCAAAGGCGTTTTCAAGCACTCAAAGACTCTCCTTTAGGGAAGGAATATAAAAACTTGAGCTTTGAGGATGTATATATTGGGACTGAAGTCAAAGGTGGGAAAAGCCAAAGGTATGAATTTACAGATGCCGAAGTTTATCAAAAATGGCTGAGAGCTGATGTCGGGTCTGATATAAGGAGAACATCATTGAATGCGGAACGCACGAATTACTTCTTGTTCGATACAATCACGTTATATCGAAGTAGCTTGCTTGGCTTTAAAGGCACATTTTATGTGCCAAAAGATTACAACGGTGGCAAAATCTCTGGAACCTTTTCCCCAATTGAGAGGGGCCTTATTAACTTAGGTCATGAGATTTCTCATTCTCGAGGTATAGAGAATGGTAATAACTCGGTGGCCCATAGGCGATCAAATATGCTTGGGTTGCAGAACTGTCAATCGGCGGGCTATTGTCAAAGCTTTTAATAGGGGGCGGTAAATATGATTAGATGTTGTACTTGGGCATTTCTTTTAACAGTCTCACTTTTTTCTTTAGCTTGCCCACCAAGCAATGAAGGAAATGGTATGGATAGTCTAGATATAGAAAAACTAACTTTACCTGGCTGGATAAAGAAGCCTATCAGTTCAGATGTTAACCTGGTGATATTCTCTCCAGATGAAAATGATGCTGACTCTGAAATACTAATTCAAAGGCTAGTTACCTTAGATAGCAGCTCTTTGGTACAAGTCCGGGAGATGTTGTTAGAAAAGCTGGGGAAGGAGGCGACTATTGCTCCTTTACTTTCTCACGACGGAGCTATTCTAGAATATGAAGCTATTACTGAAGTTGTGTTTGAGGGGGATGCTTATCAAAGCAAAGAAAAGGTTCTATTACATCAATATTTATTTAAATTAAACAACATGATGTATGGCTGTTCCCTAAAGACTAAGGAAGCAAAAATTAGTAAATATAGAGCTGATTTTAAGATGCTTTGTTTAAAAGTGGCTCGTAAAAAGTAAACATAATTATTAGTCATGATGAATAGACCGGCCAAGCGCCGGTCTATTCTTTGCCCGAGGTGATCAGTTTGCCCAGCGTGGGGAAAAGGGTCATCCATTAATCAGCCGTGTCAAGTTGGCAACAGGGGATTGGCACTGTTGTGGAGTTTAACTTTTGTACAAACGCACCAACTATAAATAAATATAATAATTAAAGGAGCAAAGGATGCTTTGGCCAGATAATGAATCAAAGATTGATCTACTCAATTACCAAGCGATTAGTTCTGCGATCATAAAGTTATTGTCAGACACAAGTCGTTTACCTGTTTCTGTAGGTGTTCATGGGGATTGGGGAGCTGGAAAATCTAGCATATTAGCCATGCTTGAAAATTCCTACCAAGATGATGAAACTACAGTATGTATACGGTTTAACAGTTGGTTATTTCAAGGGCTTGAAGACGCTCAAACAGCTTTAATGCAACAGATCACCTCTGATTTAATAAAAAAACGAGGAAAGATTGAGGGCTTTAAACAGCAGGCTAATGACTTTCTCGACCGAATCAATAATAAAAAAGGACAGGCATAATTCTTTTTGCAAAAATCATAGTATCAACTACTGTTATTACATACAGTATAACTAAGGTTGTTATTTTATGACTCGCGCAAGAAAAAAGCTGATTGATTTAGCGTCCACATCTTATTATCACTTAATCTCACGATGCGTGAGACGCGCATTCTTGTGTGGTGATGATAAATACACAGGTAAAAACTTTGATCACCGTAGGGCGTGGTTAGTAGAGCGAATTAAGTTATTAAGTAGCGTGTTCGCCATAGAAATTGCTGCTTACGCGATAATGAGCAATCACTACCACCTTGTTGTGAACGTCAATAGACGTCAAGCACTAGATTGGTCTGATGATGAAGTAATTGAACGCTGGTATCAACTCTATAATGGTCACATGTTGGTTGATCGCTACTTAAATGGTGAGCAGTTAGATAAACATAGTTTACTTTTCTTCAATGAGATTATCGCTAAATGGCGAGAAAGGTTGTATGACATTAGCTGGTACATGAAAAATCTCAATGAATATATAGCCCGCGAGGCCAATAAAGAAGATAACTGCACCGGAAAGTACTGGGAAGGGCGCTATAAATCACAAGCATTATTAGATGAAACCGCAGTACTCAGTTGCATGGCCTACGTTGATTTGAACCCCATCAGAGCAAATATAGCCGATACGCTTGAAGACAGTGATTTCACCTCAATTCAAGAACGTATAGCGCATTTCAAAGCCTTTACCACAGACACGGTTAAAGCGAATAAACCCTTCAAACAAAAAGATACTGTTCAGCATGAAAGTCAACCAGCACAGCTAAAGCCATTTGGTGGTAATCATATTAAAGGCACGATCCCCTTTGCCTTACTGGATTATATTGAATTAGTCGACTGGAGTGGCCGCCACATAGATCCAAAGAAAAAAGGGCATATCAACAAAAGCATACCAAAAGTACTCCTGAGGTTGAATATAGAAGAAGCGCAATGGCTTGAATCAATTCAACGTTTCAGGCAGCAGTACTCAAATTTTGCAGGCAGCAAACAACGGTTAAAGCAGCAAGCCGCCAGCAACGATGTAAAATGGTACAAAGGCGCAGGTTGAACAGTTGCATCTTCATTGGTTTGTTTAAAAAACACGTTATTAAACAAAGTGTCGACTTCGATTTGCCTTTTATACCTAAAATTCCTGCCAAGCAACTGAATTCTAAGTGCTGTAACTAACACTAACAGTGCGCAAAAAATAATGATACGGTTACCCACGATGGGAGAAGCGCAAAATGTTCTGAAAAAATATGTGTCTGTCCTTTTTTACTCTCATCTTCAGGCTCAGGAACATAAATAGGTGTTAAATCTTCAGATTTGAGTAATTTAGCAAGCTTAAGGGCATCACGTTTATCGGTTTTAATCTTCTCACCTGGCTTTTTAGGAATAAGAGAGGGTGCAACCACATAACAGCAATGGCCAAGGCTGGTAATTAATCGGTAAATCCAATAACCACAAGGGCCTGCTTCATAGACAAAGTGTAGCGTTGCGCCAGGGTATTTGGATTCAAACTGACGAACAAGCTTTTGAACGGCCACTTTGGAAGAAGAAATTCGGCCAAGATGAACGGGTTGCGCGCCTCTATGTTCTTCAATATAGGCGACTTCATTGAATTCTTTATGTGTATCAAGTCCGATAAAAAGTATGCTATGTTTGTTCATGTTAGCCTCTGCTATTTAGTTATTTGACAAACTAATTATGGCTCTGGCTTTGAATTAAGCTAACCCACGAAAAGCGGAGGCTAACACCGTGTGGGAGTCATTATGTCTATATTGCTAAATAGTTCCGTGAAGTATCAAACTATGGAGAATAAATGAAAAAGGGAATTGCTGACATTTTTGAGACTGATTCGGTCATAAAAATTTTAGTTCTTTGCGTTGTAACTATTGGCTCGTATCTAATATATAAGCTCTATCGCTTTTCAAGCCAAATTAATAGACATACAAACCATAAGATACCTAATTCTTTCATCTATACGGCTATCACTTTATTTGCTATTTCACTAGTTAGCTTAATATATGCTTTAGCTAGTTTTCATGACCAAACTATTTTAAAAAGCTCTATCGGGATTCATATTGTTTCAAGTGTTTTTGATGTAACGTGGATAATCATGGTTCGTAATCGTATTAATTTAATTTCTGGATCTATCAGAGGCGACCAACTTTGGTTAAATCCATTTGTAACTTCAATTTTTCACGTTATCTATATGCAGCATAAAATCAATCAGAGCATGGTTAAAGGCGCAATATAACAAATGAATTATGTTGTTCGTAAACTCACCGGGAATTTTACTCGCTGTAAAGCGCTCCTAAAATCTCCATATTCAAAGCGTTATATGTACTCGAGGCTATTTTGATGTCGACCTATAATAAAGCAGTTTTAAAGGTTGCTGCACGAAAGTCCTTTTTTCACATATCGTGGTTAGTTTTGCTGATAGGTATACCAATTATCTTTTTTGCTCATGGTTTAAGTTTAATAGAGGGTGCGCTATTGCTGGCTGGCCTTCTGATATTTTTTTGGGGTGTCTATTTTTCACTTTGTTTGGTTTTTCATAGACTGTCACTACGCGATTGTGATGTTCGTTCAGACTATATGGCTAAGAGTGATATTGAAAAGGGAGAAGAGGTTGGTTCAAAATTGGAAGGTTGGTGAGCACCGTACAAATAACAAAGCAAATGAAGCAAACATTGCCAAGAGCGGGCAACGCCGCTTATTTGAGTGTTATACGTATTTAAGGAAGTTTCAGTGATGTCGAAGGAAGTCTCAAAATTAAACCTTTACTTTTCATCAGCTGTAAAGGCTAGTTACGAAGTAGCGTTTATATCTGTTCCGGTTTTAGTTTGGTCTGTCGTTATATTCTCTCTTGGAGGTTCTCCTGAAGAAGTTAAAAAGTTAGCAGCTTGGCCCTTCTTAGCTCTTGCGCTATTTTCTACAGCCTTGAAAGATGGGATATCTGCATTTCATCTAGATACAAAAAAAGATAAGCAGCAACGTGAGGTTGTACTGACGGCATCTATTATTGGGATTGTTCTCAGTACGGTGTTGCTTACGTTGGCGATATTAAAATCTCGTCAGGAGGTTGTAGGGCTGTTCGATACGTTTTATGAATATGTTTTCATGTTAGTCTTTGCGGGAATAGCTACTCTCTTTGCAACAAAAGTTATTTTGATCCAGCGAGTCTATTATGACCACTACGTATAACAAAAAATTAAAGCGGACATTGCCAAGAGCGGGCAACGCCGCGTAATTTGGTGTTATATACCAAGGAAGCTAAACAGGCTATGTTAAGATTTCACGATTATCACCTTCAAAAATACGAAGTTACCGATCATGGCAAAACTGTAAAATTATATTTGGGTTTTGGTTACCCCGGTAAAGAAACTGATTTTTCGGAAATTACCTTCACGGAAGTAGCTATATATCATTTCGTGCATACTGCATATTCGATTATTACTGACATTGAAAACGTACAGATTAGCTCTCTCTTCGAGGAACAAAAGAATAACATCCAAAATTGGAATCGAAATTATGGCGTCGATATATGGAAAGATGATCTTGAAACTACAGTAAATTATCTTGAAAGTAATAATTACAGCGGCTGGTATATCGAGTCAGCCATCGGTTTTAGTGGGTTTATTGTGGCTAAATCGGTTAATGGCACATAACAAAAAAATAAAGTACGCCCGCTTCGCGGGCTGGGACGCAAACACGCAGGCCGGCTTCGCCATTGTGCCCTACGTGCCTGCGCCCTTTATTTAAAAGTTATAATGAAAGGGAGATAGCGTATGAGTGATTTAATCGGATTTCTATTGGTGATACCTGTTTTGGTACTTATCGCAGTTGGGTTTCATTATTGGCTCAGTAACCGTATTTTGGCTACTGTTATTCCAACTTTAGTGGTGCCCTTATTACTGCCCATTATTGATTACTTTGTGCTTGGTTATATTGACCCATTCACAATAATTGCAGTAATTATTATAGCGATATTAATGCTTGTGATTTCCGTATTGGTATCAGTATTTTTTAAAAAACACAGGCAACTTAAAGAGCAAGGACTGTAGCATTTGCAATATAACAAACAAATGTTGCAGACCCAAACTCGCGACCATTGTTCTTGCTTCACAGAGTATAGGCTACAAGGTTGTGCAGCAAATTCGGAAGTTATGTTTTAAATAGGTGAATGAATGACTGAACGGGAAATTGCTCTAACCATATTTATCATCATTGGCATTTATTTGATGCTTACGGGTAAAATTAATGTCACTGTTTCTATTGGTCAGTCTGGAATTAATTCTCACGTAAGAGCCGGCTCCCCGGAAACACCTATTAAAACTCAAGGAGTAGCGGTCAGGATTCTTGGGTTTGCTATTTCTGTAATCTCTTTTTGGTGCTATCTGTATTTATAACATTGTGGTGAAAGCGCTTTGTAGCTATAAAACATAACAATCACATTAAGTCGGTCGCAAGCTTTCTTGAACATTATTGCCCGTGGAAATAAAAAGACACCCATCTTAAATTTTGCATTTCCAATAAGAATTTAGTGTACGCTTTGGGCAGGTAAATTAAGGTGAGTGTCTCCTTAAACATAAAGGTGCTTATTTACGAACAACTAAGCAGGGCTTATAGATGCTATCGTTTTATTAAAAATACCTTCTAATGTTAAACTATAAAAAACTTAATGACTTAATATAGCTATGGCATTTTATCTTCCTCTTTTACAGCCTCATTTTAAAGACATTGAAATGGGCGATACGCTAACATCGCTTTGGAGCGGGTGTGGCAGTATTGTCGAGTGCATACTTGATGCTGAGCCATGTGTTATCAAAGCGATTAAAATACCACGCCACATAAACCATCCAAAAATTAAGCAAAGCGAATTTGCATTAAACAGAAAGCAGCAGTCTTATAAAGTTGAATATAATTTTTATAGGTTATCCAGCGCGTACTTACCGACAAGCGCTAAAAGTATTACCTGTATTAATGCAATTAATGATGGTGATGATTATGCGTTAGTATTTAAAAACTTTACTCAATATGGTTTTGCTCAAGCAAGCTCCCAGCATATAAAGGCAATACTAAACTGGTTAGCATCTTTTCATGCCTTTAATTTAAATAAGCCCGCAAAGGGCTTATGGAAGCAAGGGAACTATTGGCATTTAAGCACACGCCCTGATGAGTTTAATAAACTAAAAGATAACCTTGATAAAAAGTCCGATATTAAAAAGGCGGCACACAAAATAGATAAAACACTGCAAGCATCGCGCTATAAAACTCTCATACATGGCGATGCTAAACTTGCCAATTTTGCTGCAAATGAACAGGGCGAAATATTAGGCTACGATTTTCAATACGTAGGCACTGGGGTAGGGGTTACAGATGTAATGTACTTTATGACGAGTTGTTTTAACGACGAGCAGTTACATAAGTATGCTGATGCGCATTTAGCTTATTATTTTTCGCAATTTAAACGTGCACTTAACGTTTATCAGCCAGCTATAAATGCTGATGACGTTATTGCAAAGTGGCAAGTGTTGTGGTCATTAACTTGGGCCGATTTTTATCGTTTTTTAGCGGGTTGGAGCCCTGACCATTTTAAAATAAACAGCTACATGCTGGCGCAAGTAAATGTAACGTTATCAGGCAACAAATTATAAACATAAACTCTAGGTCAGCTTGCATAAATATCAATCAAATCAATAAATTTTGGCACGATCTATGAAAACTTATTTAAAATTGCAGGTCAAATGACCTTTTTTAATATAAAATACCGCCAATTCTTGTATCAGTAGGTTTTTATCATGTCAATTCACGTAATTTCACACCCTCTAGTTCAACACAAATTAGGCTTAATGCGCGCTCACGGTATAAGTACTAAAAGCTTTCGTGAATTATGCTCTGAAGTGGGTACTTTATTAACCTACGAAGCAACTAAAAACCTACCCCTAGAAGATAACGAAATTACTGGTTGGGACGGCAACAAATTAAAAGTAGAACACATTAAAGGCAAAAAAATTACGGTAGTGCCAATTTTACGCGCAGGCCTTGGCATGATGGACGGTGTAATGCAGTTATTACCAGCAGCTAAAGTGAGTGTTGTGGGCCTTGAACGTAACGAAGAAACACTTGAACCAGTACCCTACTTTGAAAAGTTAGTAGGCAATATTGATGAACGTTTAAGCTTAGTAATCGACCCTATGCTTGCAACTGGCGGCTCTATGATTGCAACAATTGATATGCTTAAAAAAGCAGGCTGTAAAGACATTAAAGTAATTGTTCTTGTTGCCGCACCTGAGGGCGTAGAAAAAACACTAGAAGCTCACCCAGATATAGAAATATTTACCGCATCAGTCGATAGCCACTTAAACGAAAAAGGTTATATCATCCCGGGTCTTGGTGATGCAGGCGACAAAATATTTGGTACGGTTTAGGAGTGTTCAGTGCAAAATAACGCCACTTTTTCAGTCAAAACTATTTTAACTGGCGCGCAAATGCTGTTTGTTGCATTTGGTGCGTTAGTACTTGTGCCTTTATTAACAGGGCTCGACCCAAGTGTTGCTTTGTTTACTGCGGGTTTAGGTACCTTGCTATTTCAGGTAGTTACTAAAGGAAAAGTACCTATATTTTTGGCGTCATCATTTGCGTTTATTGCGCCTATTATTGCCTCAGTGCAAATGTGGGGCGTACCAGCCACCATGGGTGGTTTGATGGCAGCAGGCTGTGCTTATATGCTGTTAGCGCTGTTGGTTAAATTTAAAGGGGTGGCAACACTTCATAAAATTTTGCCGCCAGTGGTTGTGGGCCCTGTTATTATGGTAATTGGTTTAGCCCTAGCGCCGGTTGCGGTAAATATGGCAATGGGTAAAAGTGGCGACGGCAGTATTGAACTCATCGCGTACGATAAAGCCATTATTATTTCGCTGTTTTCTCTTGTTGTAACACTTATTTTTGCGGTATGGGGGAAAGGTGTTTATAAGCTTATACCTATATTAGCAGGTGTTATATCTGGCTATGTTTTATCGCTTGTAATGGGCGTTGTTGAATTTGGCAGTGTAAATGAAGCGAGCTGGTTGGCTGTACCAAACTTCACATGGCCAGAATTTAAATGGCAAGCCATATTATTTATGGTACCTGTAGCCATTGCCCCTGCTATTGAGCATATTGGCGATATGATGGCTATTAGCCAAGTAACCAATAAAGATTTTTTGAAAAAGCCTGGGTTACACCGTACGCTATTTGGCGATGGTTTAGCAACAGCGGCAGCTTCAATGTTTGGCGGTCCACCTAATACAACCTACTCAGAAGTGACAGGCGCAGTGATGCTGACTAAAAACTTTAATCCTAAAGTGATGATGTGGACTGCCATTATTGCTATTGTGCTGGCATTTGTAGCAAAAATGGGCGCTGGTTTACAAACTATTCCTGTACCTGTGATGGGCGGCATCATGATTTTGTTGTTTGGCTCAATTGCGGTCGTGGGCTTAAATACATTGGTTAAATCGGGTGATGACTTAACTGCACCCCGTAATTTAAGTATTGTGGCACTTATATTAGTGTGCGGTATTGGCGGTATGCACATTGGGGGTAGCCAATTTAGCTTAGAAGGGGTTAGCTTGTGCGCCATTTTAGGTATTGTACTTAATCTGGTATTGCCAAAAGCCGAACCAGAAACTGATTAATTTTGCACTGTATGTAAAATTCACGCACCAAAATAGCGCATATCAATTGCGCTATTTTTGTAAGTTGCTAATAATTAAATAAAAATAATAGTGGTCTAGTACCTGCATTTGTTACTCCATAATATAAGGAGTTACTATGTCAGAGGCCAGTATTGTGGATATAACCCCATTTTTAGCAAAGCACCAATTGCCTTTAAAGTATCAGTACCTTAGTGAGCAATTTTTTATCCCGCTTGCACACGATATTCTAGAATCAAAAAAAAATAACACCCCTATTTTTGTCGCCATAAATGGTTGCCAAGGTTCAGGAAAAACCACCCTCGCAGATTTTTTAGTTACTTGGTTTAGTAACAACACGCCGTTTACCAGTGTCGCGCTTTCTATTGACGATTTTTATTTATCTAAAGCGCACCGCCAAGGACTTGCCAAAGACGTACACCCATTATTTGCCACCCGCGGTGTGCCTGGCACCCACGATGTTGGGTTAATGAATACCACCATTAGCCGGTTACTTGCAAAGGAGGTTGGTGTACCTTTGCCTAAATTTGATAAGCAACACGACGATTGCAGCCCCGAGCAAACATGGCAATGTAACAATAAACCCATTGATATTATTATTTTAGAAGGCTGGTGCGTAGGTAGTGAGCCACAACCGTTATTTTCTTTAAGTGAGCCTATAAACGAGTTAGAAAGGCAGTACGATAAAGAAGGTGTATGGCGTCGCTGTGTAAACAGTTGCCTAGCAAATGAATACAAAAGTGTATTTAGTAAAATAGACTACACGGTGATGCTCAAAGCGCCGAGCTTTGAAGATGTATTTAAGTGGCGACAAGAGCAAGAGCAAAAGCTTATTGCCGCTAAAGGCGAGGGCGATGGCACCATGAGTGATGAGCAACTGGTGCACTTTATTTCTCACTTTGAGCGTATCACTCGCGAAAATTTAAACACCCTAAGCGCTAAAGCAAATGCACTGTTAGAGCTTGATAGTAATCGCGATATTAGTGCTATGCACTTGACCAGCGATGATACTTTGCAACCTATCATATTTACTGATTTAGATGGCACGCTACTCGATCACGCCGATTACAATACTAAAAATATCAGTAGTTTACTGCAAAGTTTACAAGCAGCCCACATTCCTGTGGTGTTTAATACCAGTAAAACTTTTTGCGAAGTGGTTGAACTTAAAAACGAGCTTAATATTCAGCAACCCTTTATTGTTGAAAATGGCGCGGCTGCTTATTTACCGGTAGATTATTTTGAGCTTAAACCCATTGGCTGCACGCAAGTAGGGGCGTATTGGTGTTATGCATTTGCAAAACCATTATCTAACTTACTTAGTGATTTAGACTCCTTAAGCAGCGAGTATAAATCGCATTATAAGTTATTTAGTGATTTGTCGAGTGAGCAAATATCATCCCTCACCGGGCTTGATGAAGCGCATGCAAGGCGCGCTCAAACACGCGATTTTTCAGACCCACTTTATTGGCACGGAAGCGATGAATTACTTAATGCGTTTGTAAACGATGTTAAAGCACTCGGCTACGAAATAAAAATAGGCGGGCGATTTATACATATTGCTAAAAATACAGATAAAAGCGCTGCACAGCAGTGGTTAGTTAAACAAATTTCACAACATTTCAGAAAGCCTCTCACGGTAATTGCACTAGGTGATAGTGACAACGATAAGCAGATGCTAGAGCAAGCTGATATCGCCATTATCATACATAACCCAAGCAGTAAAAAGCCGGTTAAGTTAACACATAACAAGGCGCGTTATTCGCAATCGCCCGCTCCACTGGGTTGGATTGAAGAAATAACCACATTGCCTTGTATTAGCAGCATTTTAAATACTATTGAGGAGCGAAAATCACATGGCTGATTTTTATCAAAATGGCATTATCACAACTTTACATAATATTGCCGATAGACCGGTAGAAGCGCTTGAAGAAGAACTAATTAGCTTTAGTAAGCAACGGCCAATGGGGTTAATACTCCCTTCGTTGTTTAGTGAGCTTGAAGGCCCAGCGCTGCAAAACATTGTAAAAGAACTCAGAGAGGTTCCTTATTTATCGCAAATTACCATAGGCTTAGACAGGGCAGACGAGTCACAATACCGCCATGCTTTAGGCTTTTTTAAAGAGCTTAATCAAAACCATAAAGTGCTTTGGAACGATGGCCCGCGCTTACAGGCGCTTGATAAAGAATTACAAGAATTAGGCGTTGCACCGCGTGAACTTGGTAAAGGTAGAAACGTGTGGTACTGCATGGGTTATAAATTGGCCACCTCAGAGGTAGAGTCGATAGCCTTACACGACTGCGATATTTTAACTTACGACAGAGGCTTGTTAGCACGCTTAATTTACCCTGTAGCACACCCTCGTTTTAATTATGAATTTTGTAAAGGGTTTTATCCACGTACTGCTAACGGCAAAATTAATGGCCGAGTATCGCGTTTATTAGTTACGCCATTATTACGCTCATTTAAAACTATTTTAGGCAATACCGACTACCTTGAGTACATGGATACCTTTAGATACCCATTAGCCGGGGAGTTTTCATTTAGACGCGATGTGCTAAACGATATTCGTATACCGAGTGATTGGGGTCTTGAGATTGGCGTATTGAGTGAAATGTATCGTAATTATTCACACAATCGCTTATGCCAAGTAGATATTGCCGATAACTACGATCATAAACACCAAGCGCTTTCGCTGGATGATCAAAGTGCAGGTTTATCTAAAATGTCGATTGATATAACCAAAGCATTATTTAGAAAACTGGCTACACAAGGGGTAACCTTTACCAGTGAAACCATTCGGTCATTAAAAGCAACATATTATCGTATTGGGTTAGACTTTATTGAAACCTACCATAATGATGCATTAATGAATGGGCTAACTCTTGATGTACACCAAGAAGAAAAAGCCGTAGAAATGTTTGCACAAAACATTATGGAAGCTGGCCAGCACTTTTTAGATAACCCAATGGAAGCGCCATTTGTGCCAAGTTGGAACCGTGTTGTATCGGCCATGCCAGATGTATTTGAGCGCTTAAAAGAAGCGGTTGATCTTGATAACAAAGAGTTTAGTGAATAAATCTAACAATAATAAGGGGCGCATGTGAATACAGTAAGTGAGTTATTTTTACAGCGGGTAGAGCAACACCTTCATATAATATACAAAGATGTTGAGCTGCCTTTAAGCATTACTGAGCTGGCTGAGCAGCTTATTACTATTATTTTAGGCGACAGCCCACTGCGCGACCCCACACCGCATACCAACCGTTGGGATGAGCAAGATATAATTTTAATTGCCTATGGCGACTCTATTATTAAGCACGATGAAGGAGAGCAAGCTGTTGCAAAGCCGGTAGAGGCACCGCTTAAAACTTTGCACCGATTTATAAAAGAGCAGTGCGATATGCAGCTCAATGCATTGCATATTTTACCGTTTTACCCGTACAGCTCAGACGAAGGCTTTGCGGTTATGAACTACGTGCAGGTAAATGAATCGTTAGGTGATTGGCAAGATATTAAAAATATTGCCAAAGATGTAAAGCTAATGGCCGATTTAGTTATAAATCACTGCTCTAGCCGAAGCGTATGGTTTGAAAACTTTTTAAATGATTTACACCCAGGCAAAGACTACTTTAAAACCGCTAGTTTAACCGATGATTTAAGCAATGTTGTACGCCCGCGTACCTCATCATTACTAAACACAGTAACTACACCAAGCGGTGAAAAACATGTGTGGTGTACCTTTAGCCACGATCAGGTTGATTTTGATTTTGGTAACCCAGAAGTGTTAAAAGAGTTTATAAGTATTATTCGTCATTACTTAGATAATGGTGTGCGCTTGTTTAGGCTAGATGCGGTTGCATTTTTATGGAAACAGCTTAATACCAATTGTATTAATTTACCGCAAACACATGAAGCAGTTAGGCTTATTCGCACGCTTATAGAGCATACTGAGCCAAGTGTTGTCATAATTACCGAAACCAACATACCAAACCAAGAAAACCTCTCTTACTTTGGTAACGCCAACGAAGCGCACAGCATTTATAACTTTGCTTTACCACCGTTATTACTGCATACCCTGTTAAGTGGTGATAGCACAGCAATAAAGCATTGGATGATGAGTATGCCTCCGGCGCAAAACGGTACCGCTTATTTTAACTTTATTGCATCCCACGATGGAATAGGGCTTAGACCAATTGAAGGGCTGTTGCAACCAAGCGAAGTGGCTTCATTAGTAAGCACTACGATGCAATTTGGTGGTCGCGTATCTATGCGCACCAGTAACGATGGCACGCATACTCCTTATGAGTTAAATATTGCGCTGTTTGATGCATTACAAGGTACACATAACGGGCAGGATAAGTTTGGTCTTGAGCGATTTATGTGCGCGCACGCTATTATGTTTGCACTTGAAGGTATCCCTGGACTCTATATACATAGCTTACTGGGTACAACTAACGATTACGAACGCTTTGAAAACTCACAGCATAACCGTGCTATTAACCGCCATCGCTGGCAGGAGTCAAAGCTGCTTGCAGCCATAGATGAAAAATACAGCCATCATCACAAAGTGTTTAATGGTATAAAAAACTTGCTGGCTATTCGTAAAAAACAAGGGGCGTTTCACCCAAATGCAACCCAATTTACGCTGCATTTAGCGGGTGGGTTATTTGGCTTTTGGCGGCAAAGTATAGACAGGCGCCAAAGTATATTTTGCGTTTATAACATAAGTGATAAACCACAAGTACTTACCCTTGCTGATTTAAATTTAATTAATACTCAGCAATGGTTTGACCTAGTGGCTGATGAAACTATAGGTGAAGATCAATTAACAATAGAGCTTGAGCCGTATCAAAGTGTATGGCTAAGCAATATAAAATAAGGCGCAATAATAACAATCCTCAAAATAGATCACTCAATTAAGCGCATTGGTATAAAAAGGCTCGCAGTGCGAGCCTTTAAATTAATTAATAACGTTGTTATTAATTATAAGCTGTAGCTTAAGTTAATGTAGCCAAAGCGGCCAATGTTATCGTAACTTGCGCTGTTTTCGCCTGTCCCGCGTGTACCGTACGGAAGTTTACGATTAAATAGGTTATCAACACCTACTTTAACGCCTAAGCCGCTATCGAAGTTGTAGCCCACTGTCATATCGGTAATAAAGTATTTACCGTAAGACATTTGGTTACTTGGGTTCGAGTTACTCGCAAGATCAACATTTGTGTATAAATCAACTTCGCTGATAAAGCGTGTTTCAACGGTTGAGTAAAAATTATCCACTGCATAGCTAACCGATAGGTTAGTTTGCCATTTCGCTTCGCCGGTTGTACCTGCATATTCAATATATGAACTAGGATCATCCTGGAACGGGTAATCTTTACGTTCAATAAGGTAAGTACCAATTAAGCGTGTTTTAAAGCTACCTTCAAGGGCGTCAAAGTCGTAACCTAATTCAAAATCAACACCAGAGGCCTTTTGACCAGCAACATTTAATACTGAGTTTTGAATTAAAGTGATTTCGCCACTGGCGTTACGCGTAATTAAATTACAGTATTGGTTGTCTATGCCTGTTGCGCTATCTACACAGCGATCAAGAATTTCTTGCGCGTCGATTGTGTCAATGGCATCTTCTAGATCAATTTTCCAGTAATCTATAGTAAGCACTGCATTTTCTAAAAACTCTGGTTGGTAAACAATACCTACCGTTGTGCTTGTTGACTCTTCACCTTTAACATCGCGGTTACCGCTTGTTAAGCCATCTAAAGAGGCTGAGTCGTAACCTGAGTTAAAGTCACTTGCAACACCTAATGCAGCACAGTTTGCTGTGCGTGTTGCTGCATTTGATAAATTAGCTATATTCTCAGCGCGACACGGGTCTTCTACAGTGTAGAAAGTTTGGCTTGCTGCACCAAATACTTCACTTATGTTTGGCGCACGAAGTGCTGCAGATTGTGTTACGCGTACACGTAGCTCATCGTTAACAGTCCAATCAAGGCCTAGCTTCCAGCTAGTTGCTTCGCCAATTGTACTGTAATCAGCATGACGCACTGCGGTATCAAATACTAAATCTTGAATAAGCGGTAAGTCAGTTAAAATAGGCATAGTTGCTTCAAAAAATACTTCGCGAACATTAAACGAGCCTTTATCTTCGCCTAAAGCATTAAAGAAGGTACCTTCTGCGTTATCTGGCTCTTTTGTTTCGCTTTCTTCTTTACGGTATTCAGCACCAAATGCAACACCTACATAACCTGCTGGTAGTTCAAAAATAGCGCCATTAGCAAGTGAGCCAGAAACCACGGTTTGCTTAATAGTTGATGTGCCTACAGATACCGTATTGATGTAATCAATCGCTTGTTGAGAAGGCGCACCAAAACCCATAATGTTTACCGGTACACAGCCATCAGCTTGTGCTGCAGCGCTGCGACATACAATGTTACCATCAGTATCTTCAACGGCATCAAGGGCATTAAAGTAGTTGGCTAAAATCATGTTAGCGCCATTTTCGCGCTCTAAGTCAGTTTGACCATACACAACTGAGGTATCCAATTCCCAGTCTTCAAACACAGTCCCTTTTAAGCCTGTAACAAAACGTGTTGTTTCACGAGTATTGTTTTCAACACGGCGACCAAGATCACTCATCATGCGGTTTATCATGATAGAATCAACGCCTTCCTCTTCCATACGCGCTTTGATATCAGGGTCTAAGTAAGGGTTATCAATTTTAATGCTGTTGTCGCTGTCAAAAAAGAAAAACGCAGGCTGACCTATGCTTTCGCCTTGGCTGTTTACGTATTTTGCATCAAAATAGACGTTTAAATCGTCGGTTACATCGTAGTTAACTTTAAAGTTTACGTTGTATCGTTCAAACTCAGGTTGAATTTCTTCAAATTGGCCTAAGTTAAAAAAGTCACAGTTTGCACATGAATATAGATCTGCGTTATTGCCTATGTATAAGTCACGTGCGCTGCTATCAGGGTTAAAGCTATTAATAAATTTAGTTGGATCTTCAAGTGCATAAACACCAGCATCATTGATGGCGTAATAACCTGCATTAGGTGTTAAAATTTTATCAGGGAAGTCCGCACTATTTTTGTTCTCATCCGTTTGAGCTTGGTTAGGTAAGCTGCTAAAAGATGTGCTAGTCCAAGGGTGGTCAAGTGCGTTCAATGAATCCTGGCCTGAGTACTCAATAGCAAAAGCGGCATTACCCCGGTCGTTATCAAAATTTGAGCCGTACGAGAACGTTGCTTTTTCGTTGTTATAATTGTTTAAATCGGCAAAACCACGGGTAACACTAAAGTCCATACCTTCAATGTTGTCTTTTAAAATAAAGTTTACAACACCTGTCACTGCATCAGCACCGTATACAGCTGATGCACCACCAGTAATAATTTCTACACGCTCAACCCAGACGCTCGGAATAGTGTTTGTATCTACCGCTTGAGAGCCAGCTGAACTTGATACGTGACGCTTACCATTTACAAGTACTAAGGTACGGTCTGTACCCATGTTGCGTAAATCAAGAATGTTTAAACCAGCAGTACCAATAAAGCGGCCTGAGTTAGCCATAGAATACGTATTGCCAAGTGCTGGTAAATTGTTAAGCGCTTCACCAATGTTTACAGCGCCAGTATTAATTAGCTGCTCGCCGCTTATAACTGTTACTGGTGCCGGTGCAATAGCGCCTTCACGTAAAATACGCGAACCCGTTACTTCAACGCGTTCAATTTTTGTCGCTTGCTCATCTTGTGCAAGCACAGAATTACTCGCTGTTGCAGCAGCAGTAATCAATGCACATTTAATGCTAGTAGAAAGTAAATTATGACGTTTCATGTGTTTCCCAAAGGAGATTTTATAATAATTCAATACATTAACTTTTAGCTAAATACACAGTGCATTTAGCCTAAGCCCTATAACTTTTGTTATAGGGCCGGCGATTATTGCATGCTGAAACAATGAATAGAAGCGTCGTAATTTTTACTTTTTTAGCACGTTAACTCTTTATTAAATTGTCTAAAGTTGTCAATTATTAACATTGTCGCAATAATTAAAAGCTCGCATTTTGTTAATCGTAATTAGGTATAAAGAGGTAAGGAGTTGTATTTTATATTGTTTTTAAGTCTTGTTAACATCCAGTCTATTTGTTAGTTTGTTTTTCAATCTTTTTATGTTTTAGACGTTAATGTGGGGCTTCACTATGTTTTGCTCGAAGATTAAACCGTTGCTTTAAAGGTGAGCTCAAATGTTTTTTTTATGTAATGAATTTGCGTTGGTTTACATCTTAAAAGTAACATAACTAACCAGTTGTATGTTTCTAAAAACAATAAATTGAGTAAATTTCATCTAAAAAAATAAAAAAGGCCCAGTTAAGGGCCTTATTAGGGAGGGTTATAAACTAAAAATCATATGATAGGTTTACATAGCCAAAACGGCCAATATTATCGTAACTTGCACTACCACTACCAGTACCGCGTGTACCGTATGGAAGCTCTCTGTTAAATACGTTATCTACGCCTAATTTTATACCCATGCCATTATCAAAGTTATAACCTACTGTTATGTCTGATATAACATAAGTACCATAGTTCATTAAGCTATTAGGGTTAGGGTTGTCATCAAGTTCTTGCTCAGTGTATAAGCTCACTTGTTCAATATAGCGAGTGCTTAAAGAGGTATAAAAACGGTCGTAGCTGTACTCTATATTTATGTTAGCTTGCCATTGTGCTTCGCCAGTTGTACCCGCATATTCAATGAACTCCTCTGGCTCATCTTGGAATGGGAACTCTTTACGTTCAATTAAGTACGTACCAATTAAACGGGTCTTAAAGCTACCTTCAAGAGCATCAAAATCATAGGCTAATTCAAAATCAATACCAGAAGCTTCTTGGCCTGATACATTCAGTACTGAGTTCTGAATTAGCGTAATTTCACTGTTCGTATCACGTGTGATTAAGTCACAGTATTGATTTGAAATACCTGAAGTACTATCGACACAGCGATCCAGAATTTCTTGAGATGCAATTGTAGAAATCGCATCTTCTAGTTCTATTTTCCAGTAATCAACCGTTAATACTGCATTCTCAATGAAATCAGGCTGGTACACTAAACCTATTGTTGTACTTGTTGATTCTTCACCTTTAACATCACGGTTACCGCTTTGTAAGCCTTCAAGTGTTTGTGAATCGTAGTCTGATTCAAAGCCAACTGGTACACCTAGCGCAGCACAGTTAGCACGGCGAGTGTCGCTATTTTGTAAATCATCTAAGTTATCGGCTAAACAAGGATCATCTACGTTATAGAAAGTTTGGCTAGGTGCTCCAAAGATTTCACCAATATTAGGCGCTCTTAGTGCTTCTGACTGAGTTAATCGCAAGCGTACTTGGTCATTAACAGTCCAATCTAAGCCAAGCTTCCAGCTTGTTGCATCACCAATAGTGCTGTAATCAGCATAACGCACTGCTGCATCCAGTACTAAATCTTGAACAAAAGGAAGATCAGAGACTAAAGGAATAGTGGCCTCAGCAAAAACTTCATTTACATCAAATTCGCCCTTATCCTCACCTAAAGCATTGAAGAAAGTCCCCTCAGCATTATCAGGCTCTTTTGTTTCACTTTCTTCTTTACGGTATTCAACACCAAAGGCCATACCAACGTAGCCTGCCGGTAATTCAAAAAGTGCACCATTTGCCAGTGAAGCTGATACCACTGTTTGTGTAATTTCAGAAGTGCCTGTCGATACGGTATTAATATAATCAATGGCTTCTTGGCTAGGTGCGCCAAAACCCATAATGTTTACAGGCACACAGCCATCTGCACGTGCAGCTTCACTACGACAGACAATGTTGCCTTCGTCATCTTCAATTGCATCAAGCGCGTAAGAATAGTTATCTAAAATCATATTAGCGCCATTTACACGCTCAAGCTCGGTTTTACCACGAACCACTGAAGCATCTAAATCCCAATCTTCTAAAACTGTTCTTTTTAAACCTGCTACAAAGCGTGTGGTTTCACGAGTGTTATTTTCGATACGACGACCTAAATCAGTCATCATACGTAAAACATTAATTGAGTCGACGCCTTCACCATCATTAGCCTCTTCCATTAATGTTCTAACGCTGTCATCTAAATATGGGTTATCTATACTGATTGTATTTCTAGGATCGCCAAAGAAAAATGCTGGTTGACCAATACTTTCACCTTCACTGTTAACGTATTTTGCTTCAAAATAAGCATTTAAATCTTCTGTTACGTCATAGTTGACTTTGAAATTAACATTGTACCTTTCAAATTCAGGTTGTATTTCATCAAATTGTGCAAGGTTAAACGAGTCACAGTCGGCACACAGTAATCCATCAACCTTGTCACCAATATAAATATCTCGCTGTGTTCCATCTGGGTTAAACGTATTTACATAGCCGTTACCTACGCTAAACACACCGGCGTTATTAATTGCATAGTAACCTGCATTTGGTGTGTAAATTTTATCAGGAAAGTTTGGGTCATCTTTATTTGCATCAGTTTGTGCTTGGTTACGTAAACTAGAGTAAGAGCCGTCTGTCCAAGGGTGATCAAGTGCGTTTAATGAGTCTTGACCCGAGTACTCAACTGCAAATGCTGCGTTACCGCGGCCATTATCAAAGTTTTTACCATATGAAAATGTGGCCTTTTCGTTGTTATAATCACTTAGGTCAGAAACTCCTTTAGTGACACTTACGTTTAAGCCTTCAACGTTATCCTTTAAGATAAAGTTAACAACGCCCGTTACGGCATCCGCGCCATATACGGCCGATGCACCACCGGTAACTATTTCGACACGCTCAACCCATACACTTGGTATAGTATTCGTATCGACTGACTGAGACCCGGCTGAGCTAGATACATGGCGCTTACCATTAACAAGTACTAAGGTACGGTCGGTACCCATGTTACGTAAATCAAGAATGTTTAAACCGGCAGTACCAATGAACCTGCCTGAGTTTGCAAGTGAGTATGTATTACCTAGCGCTGGTAATTTGTTTAAGGCTTCACCAATATTCACTGCACCGGTGTTAATAAGATCTTCGCCAGAGATAACAGTAACAGGGGCAGGGGCTATTGCGCCGACACGGCTGATTTTAGAACCTGTTACTTCTATTCTTTCTAATTTTTTTTCATCCTCTTCTGCCGCTAATGATGAAAATGCTAAACCTGCAGTTGATAGACAAAGTGCAGCTTTAATACTGTGAGAGACTATATTAAACGTTTTCATTGAAATTCCCTAGATGATTACTTGTGATTTTAGGTACAGCTCTTGTGCAATGCGATTTAATTACTACGAGCTGTTTATTTATTATTTACATCGCACATTAACAATTAACATGGATGTATATGGGAACAACTAATTTTCGCTGAAATCACAATAAAATAAGCCCAAACACAGTGTTAATTAAATGATAAAAATAAGCTTAACCATTGTTTTAAAATGAAATTATTCTTTTAATTGAAATTGTTATCACTATTTTTGAATTGTAGTTATTATAGGTAATCCATTCGTTTGTATTGATATTTTTTGAGTTTTCTTTAGGTGGGGTTAATCTTTATTGTCCCTTTTATGGGGTTTGTTTTTAAGGTGTATCATTTAAGTTTACTATTTAGTTACATTTTTAGAGGTAATACTTGTTACTTATTAGTTTATTGTAAAGCCCCTTTACAGTTATCTAGCTTCCTATGCGCCTTGAGTTACTTTATTACGTAAACTTGGTACACTTATACTGTTTTTTATAAATAGGTTTTACCATGAAGTTTTTAGTTTTAATTTTTACTTTTTTCATAAGTACGGCAGCTTTTTCAGAGCAAGAAATTGATCTCGAAGTTAATATGAAAAACACTGGCCTTGCTTATAAAAATGCGGTGCAAGCAGTCGGTATTGGTGGCTTTAATACCGCCATTGATAAATTTATTGCCTTGGTTGAAAACAGTAAAAAAGCGACCTTTCATAAAGAAGCGCAAATGTCGTTACAAGGGCTAGATAAGGTTATTGCGCAAGCAAAACTGGCTAAAAAGTTAGCTAACGAGCGCGGGCTAGATGCAGCAAAGCCAGCCCTTAAAAATATAGATGATTTACGTAAAAAATATCATGAGTTACATGAGCCTCCTGGTTTTTTTGACTTACTGTTTGGTAATTAAGGAGTAGTAATGGAAATTTCAGTATCATTGTTAGCCGGTCAAAAACAAAGTGCTAAATTTGGCGAGCTTGAAGTAATAAGCGATCAAAGCATTAATGCGGGTGGCGGTGCCGAACACCCTGAACCGTTTGACTACTTTTTAGTAAGCATGGTGCTATGTGCCGGGTTTTATGCACGTAAATTTTGTGAGCAACGCGATATCTCTACACAAGGAATGACGCTTACGCAAAATAATGAAAACGTAGATGAAGAAGGTAAAAAATTATTTTCTATCGAAATTAATTTACCTGATGGCTTTCCGCAAAAATATAAAAAAGCACTTATTGCTGCGGTTAATACGTGTACTGTTAAAAAAGTGATTCAGGCCCAACCTGAGTTTTCAGTAGTTGTTAAATAAAAAATACGGGTAAACATGTATCGTTTACCCGTATACTTCACGGAATTAGTGTTACTTTTTCTTCATTCCTTGTACTGCTTTAAAACGTGGATTGTCTTTACATATTACAAAAACACGTCCTTTTCGCTTCACTATTTGACACCCTGGTCGTTGCTTAGCGCTTTTAAGCGAGCTTAGTACTTTCATTACTCACCTTTTTTGGCTGTAGATAAGTTTTTAAAGCGACGGTTAAACTGTGCCACACGGCCGTCACTAGCCACTGTTTTTTGCTTACCGGTATAAAACGGGTGCGAGTCGCTCGACACATCAATAGGCACATACGGATACGTTTTCCCTTCAAGCTCAATAGTGCGGTCTGTTTTAATGGTAGAGCCAATAATGAAGTAGCTATCGGCAGCAGTATCGTGAAAAGCAACCATGTTGTAATCTGGATGAATATTAGGTTTCATAATACGCCCTAAGTTGTTATGTGATAATATAACTATAGGTTATCGCGTTTATTGCACTTATGCAAATGATTTTTACTCTCATTTACATGGCTTTTTGCTGGCTAATTGCGCAAACAATTCAAAAAATAACCAGTTAAACCAAAAATACTGGCTATTAGTTTTTAGCCTGTTATAACTATATAAAAAGTGTTAACAAGAAAATTTTTGACTGTTTAGAGGTAAGCTATGAGCGACGCAGCACAACAAGAACAAATAGACCAAGGGGTGATGGAAACCCTTAGAGAGCGCGATCACACAGTCTTATCTGAGCAAATTAATCCAATAGATTGTACTCATAACGACATTATTGAGCTACTTGCACAATATATGGCACTGAGTGAGCAGGATGATGACCAATTGTTTGATGATTGGTTTGATAACCTTAATAAAGAGCAACACACAGTGCTAAAAGTATTTGAGGTTTATAGGGGCCAATACGAGCATCAAAATTAATATTAAAGGGCAGGTTAGTATTACCACTTAGCTGCCCTTTTTTAATGTACTTATAGATCTTTATCACAGCTTTTGTTTGCTAAAGGTGGCGCTATATTAACAGCAGGATTCCAAATTCTATCCCATATTTTACTTACATTGCTTAAGTTAGAGCGCTGGCTTATTTTTTCAAAGTCACCCACACTCACACCTAGGTCGGTTTTTTCTCCTACAACAAAGTTGAATACGTAATAACACTCCATGCCCATTCGTAAATCAGAGAGTATTATATTACTTTGCTGCTGGCGTATGTTGTAAAAGCCTTTTGTAAACCACTGTAAGCGTTTAATTCCCCACACATTGCTTATCTCATTTATTAGTGAGGGGTTAGTATTGTAGGCATTGAATGTTACTTCGTTTGGCTCATCAAATAATGACGCGTAACCTACGTAGTATTGACCATCAGACATAACCACAATACGCCATAACAAGGTGGTGAGTGGCGCAGGAGTGCTTATATAGTTGTTAACTTGTATTTGCCTTTCAGAAAGAGCTGCAGTGACTTTATCGTCAATAATAACTTTTAAAATAAGTGAACTACATAAATATATACTGCTAAGACCAAGCATTGTAGTGTTGATTTTATATGCACGCGCACTCGTTATTTTTGGTAGTAATGTACACGCTACACCAAATATTAAGGGGAGTGTGTAAAGCGGATCGACAATAAACATGTTAGAAATAGCAAAAGGGTACTCGGTTAGAGGCCACAATAATTGTGTGCCATATACAGTAAAGCTATCAAGTAATGCATGGGTCGATAAACATAAAAATACCAGCCAAAACCAGCGCGCTTTATGGGCATGCATATTGGAGTGTATTTTTAAAATAAGCCAAACAATAAAGGGGCTAATTAATAAATGCACAATAAACGAATGGCTAAAACTTCGATGATAAGTAAATGCCTCCACTGGCCCGCCATATGGAATAAAAACATCTAAGTCGGGTAAAGTACCTAACGCTGCACCCCATAAAGCGGCTTTACGGCCAATTTTATTACCTAGTACGGCGTAACCTACTGCGCTGCCTAAAACTACCTGTGTTAACGAGTCCATTTTATTCCTTTTTATTTAGGATGTTATACTGCCCTTGGGCTTAAAAACGTCACTTATAATCTGAGCAGTGGTTTTATAAAGTCTAAAAAAGCCATTATACGCGACGATACAGCACTGTTTTTGTAATACACCGCTTGCACAATTTCGCGGTTGTTTGGTGTGCTGATACACCCTGGCAGTACTTCTATAAGTTTGCCTGATTTTAAATCATCACCAATCATAAAGTGCGAAAGTAGCGCAACCCCTTGGTTTGCCAAGCATAGCTGGCGTACAGTTTCGCCGCTACTGGCGGTTAAACCAAAATTTAAAGCTACGGGCGATTTTAGCGGCCAATTATTGAGTTTAGGAGAGTCGGTAAAGCCAATGAGTTTATGCTGGGTTAAGTCGCTGGTGTGCGAAATAGTCGGTGTATGTTTAAGGTAACTAGGGCTTGCAACTAAGTGCAATTTACTTACGCCGAGCTTTTTTGCATGTAGGTTAGAGTCTTTTAACTCACCTATACGAATTGCTAAGTCTGTTTTATGTTCGAGCAAGTCAATAATGCTATCGTGGGAGGTTATATCAAGTGTGATGTGGGGATATTGCCTATTAAATTCAGCAATTAAAGGCACCAATTGGTGCAGCACAAAAGGGCTGGCTGCATCGATACGTAATTTTCCACTAGGGGCTTGTTTTAAAAGCTTTATTGCTTCTTCGCCGGTTTGTAAGGTGTTTAAGCCATCGCGAGCATATTTAATAAAGGTATGGCCCTCTTCGGTTAGTTCTAATCGGCGAGTGGTCCTATTTAGTAATGTACATTGTAAGGTGTTTTCAAGGCGAGACACGGCCCGCGACACTTTTGCTACTTGCTGATCAAGCAAATTAGCTGCTGCTGAAAAACTGCCGCTATCTACTACCGTTAAAAACATTTCTAAGTCTTCGGTTTTTGCATGTTGAGCCATATGTGACCACCTTACTTTTACATTAATTACAAAAGTATTTTGTCACTAATGCTATTTTTTGCAAACACATTATTAGCCAAACTGTAGGTCTTAACTAATGATGAGGATTTAATTATGCCATTGGCTTTGTGGGCGCTCACCTTGAGCGCATTTGCAATAGGAACAACCGAGTTTGTAATAGTGGGATTAGTGCCTACTATTGCAAACGATTTAGGCGTAAGCCTACCTTCAGCGGGCTTGCTCGTTAGTTTATATGCAGTTGGGGTTGCCATTGGTGCACCGGTACTGACTGCATTAACCGGGCGTTGGAATCGTAAAATTGTACTTGTAAGCTTAATGGGCTTATTTGTTTTAGGTAACTTACTTGCATGGCAAGCACCGAGTTACGAAACATTAATATTGGCTCGCATACTAACAGGCCTAGCTCACGGGGTGTTTTTTTCAATTGGCTCTATGATTGCCACAAGCTTAGTGAGTAAAGAGAAAGAAGCCAGCGCTATTGCTATTATGTTTACCGGACTGACTGTAGCGCTAGTGACGGGTGTGCCGCTAGGTACTTGGATTGGCCAACACTTTGGCTGGCGTGCAACGTTTTTAGTGGTGTCGCTACTTGGCTTAATCGCGTTAATTGGCAGCGCTATTTTAGTGCCAAAAAACTTAAAACAGTCTATTCCGGCCACGTTTAAAGAACAGCTTCAGGTTATTGTTAAGCCTCGCTTATTGCTTGTATATTTAATGACAATTTTAGGCTATGGCGGCACATTCACTGCGTTTACTTATTTAGCACCTATTTTAGAGCAACAAACAGGGTTTGCTCCTGCAGCGATTGGTTTAATTATGCTTGTGTATGGTGTATCGGTTGCCATTGGTAATATTTGGGGCGGAAAACTGGCTGATAAACGCGGCCCAATTAGCGCATTGAGTATTATATTTAGCGCGTTAACAATTATTTTATTGGCATTTACCTTTACGATGGAATCAAAAGTAGCGGCCGTACTAACTATTTTAGTATGGGGTGCATTTGCGTTTGGTAACGTACCGGGCTTACAGCTTTATGTCGTAAAACAGGCGCAAAAGCATACCCCTAATGCAGTAGATGTCGCATCGGGTTTAAACATAGCAGCGTTTAATATTGGTATCGCACTGGGCTCAATTATTGGTGGCAGTGTAGTAGAGGGCATGTCACTTCAAGATACCGCTTGGATTGGCGCAGCAATTTCTGCTCTAGCATTAGTCGTAACCCGTTATAGTGGCATGCTTGATAAGCGAGAAGTGAAACAAGCATAAAGTATTCTGTTAAGGTTGAAACTTAAATTTATGGCCTCATTACCTGTATTGAGGTCATAAATTTTAGGTGACAACACAAAAGAAGTAAAAGGTGTATTTCGTAAAACTTAAACAGTTTGTATTTTTAACCGATTATTTTATAAGGATAGAGCCATGACACAACGTGTAATAGAAATGCCAGATTTAGGCATGGGAACATTCCGTTTAGAAGGCGATACCGCCTACAATTCAGTAAAAATGGCGTTAGAAGTGGGGTTTCGTCATATAGATACTGCGCAAATTTATGGTAACGAAGAGCAAGTAGGCCAAGCCATAAAAGATAGCAATATTCCGCGCAGCGAGATATTTTTAACCACCAAAGTGTGGAACAACAAGCTTAACAAAACTGACTTTATTGCCAGCGTTAAAAAATCACTTGAGAAATTACAAGTAGACTCTGTTGATTTATTGCTTATTCATTGGCCTGCGCCTTCAAATGATGAGCCAATGAGCGAGTACCTTACTGAGCTTTTAAAAGCTAAGCAGCTTGGTTTAACAAAACATATTGGCGTGTCTAATTTTACTATTGCCAACTTAAACGAAGCAATGCAAACACTTGATTCGCGAGAAATATTTACTAACCAAGTTGAGGTGCATCCGTATTTAACCAATACCAAGCTACGCGCTTTTTGTGCCCAGCACGACATTCACGTTACAGCGTATATGCCATTTGTTGTCGGTAAAGTACTTAAAGACCAAACGATTATTGATATTGCCAATAAGCATGAAGCATCGCCAGCGCAAGTCGTTATTGCATGGATTAATGCCAACGGCATGACCACCATTC
This sequence comes from Pseudoalteromonas sp. MM1, assembly GCF_030296835.1. Lineage (NCBI taxonomy): Bacteria > Pseudomonadati > Pseudomonadota > Gammaproteobacteria > Alteromonadales > Pseudoalteromonadaceae > Pseudoalteromonas > Pseudoalteromonas sp. MM1. The sequence continues at coordinate 429,923 of NZ_AP027923.1, forward strand.
CATCATCAACCAAGCGTAAAAACTTAGAAGATAACTTTAATGACCATGTTAAGTTAGACGCTGAAGATATTGCCCGCATTGACGGACTAGATTGCTGCGATCGACAAGCAACGCCTGATTTTGCGCCGCAGTGGGATCAGTAATAAATACACAAAACAACATTAGGTGCAGTGACGCTGCACCTTTATTTTTATAAAAGGACTCCGTATGTTAACGGTAATTGCCACTATTTCGAGTAATAATATTGATGCAGATGTTGTTTTAACTGCGCTCGAAAACCTACAAAAGTATTCACGTCAAGAAGTGGGTTGCCTGCGTTATGAGTTATCGGTCAAAAGTGATGACGACCAAACGACTTATTTAGTAAGTGAGCAATGGGCATCTGAAGAACATTTTGAAGCGCACAAAAATGAGCCGCATTTTAAAGCCTTTGGTACGCAAATAACGGGTTTAGTAACTAGCAGTCATATTGATGTGTACAAATCTATTGGCTAGCAAAACTAAGTAGTTAGTTGAATTTGTTGTTTACAGTGGCGGCGTATACATACATCGCCATTACAATACTCAATCTTTTTAGCCCTCAGCCCGTATTAAAACCTCAGTTGCTTTATTTAATCGATAAATCGTACTTCAATATAAGTGCATCTATGTAACGGGCACGCAATGTGTGTTGTTTTTCGTGATCGGCGCCGTGGCCTAACGCTTTATTGAGCAACTTCATCGCGGGGTGAAGCTGCGTGCGCTCTTGTTGGTTTAAACTTCCTTTAGTGCGCAATTCAGTAATATCGTCTACCAGTAAGCGGCCTATATCCACACACACTATTTCATCAATTAAACCGTTTTGTGTCAGTACGCCGTATTTGCTGCATAAAAACTGTTGCCACACTTGCTGTAAATGCTCGTCTATTTCGCAGCCAAATAATTCTTCGTTAAAACTAAAACCTTGCTGGGCAAGTTTACTAAGGCTTGCCGTATACTGCTGCGCAAAGTAATTAAAAGCATTACTGGAGGATTCAATTTTTTGCTTTATTAGCCCTTGACCCCAATTTACACAGCCTCGCGGGTAATAGTCATCGTACTCTTCACATTCATACAAACCAGAGTACGAGCTACAACTTAATTGGCTTTTTATACAATAACTTGGTTTAGGAAAAATACTGTGCTGCTGCCATGTATCTAGTTGCTCAGCATCAATATTTAAAGCATGGCAAAGCTCATCGGTGTTATAAAAATGAGTGGCTAAGTAGTCAGATAAACGCATAATGGCTCGCTTAAAGTTAAAAATACAAATACTGTTTAAATATACAGTGTGTGTATTTTGTATTATCAAATTAAATAACACAAGTCATTTTACGTTTATTATTCGCTTAGGCCTGCAAAAATACCTGCAAGTATGTTACAAATAGCGCAAGTTTTATAAATAATGAATTTTTATGCGCACCCTAGAACAAATTAAACAAGCAAGCTTAATTACCGCTATTAAAACCCCGTACTTAGCCAATGGTGAAATAGACCTAGCAAAGTACGATGAACTCGTTGAAATACAAATTGCAGCGGGTGTAGATGGCATTGTGGTTGGTGGTACAACCGGCGAAGGCCAGCTGATGAACTGGGAAGAGCATTTAATGCTTATCGCGCACAGTGCAAATAAATATGGCGATAAGCTGTTAATTGTAGGGAATACGGGTAGCAATAATACCCGCGAAGCTATTAAAGCCACTAAGTACGGCTTTGCAAGCGGTATGCACGCCGCGCTGCAAATTAACCCATACTATGGCCGCACCTCTATTGCCGGTGTTAACGAGCACTTTAAACGTGTACTCGATATTGGCCCTGCGTTTATTTACAACGTAGCAGGGCGCACAGGGCAAGATTTAACTCCTGATATTATTGAGCCGTTAGCAAAACACCCTAATTTAATTGGCGTAAAAGAATGTGGTGGTAACGAGCGTATAGCCCATTACGAACAGCAAGGCATTGCGTGTTGGTCAGGCAACGATGACGAAGCACACGATGCGCGCCACACACATAATGCACACGGTGTTATATCAGTCACATCTAATCTTATACCAGGGTTGTTCCGCCAGTTAATGGATACTAAAAATGATGCCTTAAATACCTCATTACAACCTTTAATGAACTGGTTATTCTGCGAGCCAAATCCGATCGCAATAAACACCGCAATGATGATGACAGGCGCTGTAAACCCCGTATTCAGATTGCCGTATATGCCACTGAGCGATGAGCAACAAGCACAAGGCGAAGCCTTAATAAACGAACTTAACGTTGATGATATTGTGGGCAATAAAGCTAAGTGTATAAAACAAAGTGATTTTGCTTTGCTTTCTTAGGTTATATGAGCCAGCGCTGAACAGTTAGTAAGTGCTGGCATTTATTTAATGAATATTTTACTTTTATTGCTAATATCGGTAAAATTCTCGCCCCTTTACTTACTAAATAACGTTTATTTGTGAAATTTGTTGTTGAACAACTCGCTACATGGATTAAGCCTGAACAGCGACAAAGCCCCTCTGAAAATTGGTACGACTCATCACCAATTACATTAAGTTGGGTACCTGCAATGCAGCGCAGAAGAATGACACCATTTGTAAAAATGGTTTTACATAGCGCTCATCAAGTAACAAATGATAAAGGGTATGAAAACATGCCTGTTGTTTTTTCATCACGCCATGGCGATTTCCATAAAACAGCTAATTTATTAAGTGAACTTGCACAGCAACAATTATTATCTCCGACAGGCTTTGGTTTAAGTGTGCACAACGCTGCAATCGGTATGTATAGCATTATTAGCGGTAACACCCAACCTATGAACGCTATTGCAGCGGGTAAGGATAGCTTTGCTTGCGCTTTGATTGAAGCATATATAAAGTTGGTTGAGTATAAACAACCACATATATTACTTGTGCATACAGATGAGTCACTTCCAGAGCCGTACACAACATTTGTTGATGAGGCACAAATAACACATTCTATTGCGTTAGTTATACGTTTAGCTACAGAAAAAGAAGCTCATTTTAGTTTAACTAAACACGCCACTAACAATAGCGAACAAACAACTACTCCTTTAAGTTTAGAGTGCGCAAAAGCAATGTTTAACAAAAAAAGCGCCAGTGCTAATGGTTGGTTGTTAACACACTATGCTTAATACAATAATAAGAGTAATAGGCCTTGTTTGGCGCATTATAGCCACTGGCCTTTGTTTTAGCGTATTTGGTTTAGGTGGGCTATTTTTAGCCTTACTGATCTTCCCTATACAACGTTTATTTCAGCACTGTCCCTTAAAGCAAAAAGAGAATGCGCGTACGGTAGTGCATTATAGCTTTAAATTTTTTGTCGCTTTAATGCATCACACTGGCGCTATCCGCTTTCATATTAAAGATAAAGCCCATTTAGCTAATTTGAAAGGAGAGCTTGTATTAGCTAATCACCCATCACTTATTGATGTTGTGGTACTTATATCGGTTATTAAAAATGTTGATTGCGTTGTAAAAGCACACCTTTTTACTAACCCTTTTATGCGTGGTGTAATAAAAAGTACAGGTTATATAAGCAATGAAGACCCGCAAGAATTATTGCGTGAATGCGAGCAAACACTAAAAAGAGGGAATAACTTAATTGTTTTTCCTGAAGGGACGCGAACTGTCCCTCATAATACGCTTAAATTTAAAAGAGGGGCTGCAAATATAGCCCTTAGATGCCATGCCCCTATAACAACCGTATTGATTAAAATGAAACCTAATACGTTAACTAAAGGGACGCCTTGGTACAAAGTAGCCCCATACCAAGCGCATTTTTCTATGCAACTAGCACCACATTCTTTCAAAAGCGATATTATTTATACAAGTGACGTACCTGCAATACAGTCCCGCCAGCTTACGAAAGGCTTACAACAATACTTTACAAAAGAGCTTAGCTATATATGAGTGAATTAAAACAACAAATTAAACAATTGATTATTTCGAGCCTAGATCTTGAAGATATGACCACTGCCGATATAAAAGACGACGAGCCTTTATTTGTAGATGGTTTAGGGCTAGATAGCATTGATGCGCTAGAGCTCGGGCTTGCTATCAAAAAAGAATTCGACGTAAAAATTGATGCAAATTCAGAACAAACTAAAGCGCATTTTGCGAGTGTTAACTCTTTAGCGCAATTTATAGAACAATCACGTACTTAATTAACACACACTAGGAATAATAATGAAAACCGCTGCTGAAATTTATGATGTATTACACGGCATTTTAGAAAATGAATTTGAAATAGATGCTGAAGATATCTCTTTAGAAGCTAACCTGTACGAAGATTTAGACTTAGACAGTATCGACGCTGTAGATTTAGTTGTTAAGTTACGTGAAATTACAGGTAAGAAAATTGAGCCTGACGCATTTAAACAAGTTCGCTCTGTGCAAGATGTTGTATCTGAGATAGAAAAGCTCGTTTAATAAGCATGTTTAAGGCATTTTTAACAGCGTTAATAATGATTTTTTTAACCTGTTACCCTGTCATTGTTTATATAGGGCTGACACGTTTCAACAGTTATTTACTCACTGTGATTTTATTAACACTGTTAATAATAAGGCTTTGGTTAAGCAAACCTCTATTAGCTAAAATGCCATGGATAAAGCCAGCCTCATTACTTGGAATTTTAGCTATTGGCTTATCAAAAACTATGGGCAGTGATTTTGGTATTCGGCTTTATCCGGTTATTGTAAATTCTGTTATGTTTTTTGTTTTTGCTTACTCGCTTTATAAAGGTCCAAGTGTCATAGAAACGTTTGCGCGTATTACTGAACCAAAGCTTGATAAAAGAGCTATTTCGTACACTAAAAATGTAACAAAAATATGGTGCATTTTTTTTGTTTTTAACGCCAGTATAGCGTTATACACTAGTGTGTTTACAAGTCTTGATGTGTGGGCATTTTATAACGGTTTTATTGCATACATTATTATGGGGGTTTTATTTGCAGTGGAGTGGTTAGTAAGGAAAAAAGTAAAAAGGAATGCAGGTGTTTAATTCTTTAGATAATGCAAGCATAAATATTCGATTTAATCATAACGGCTCAGCGTTATCTGAGCGTCAATTTGTTAATGATATTAATCAAGTTTTGGCTAAAATTCCGCAATTGCCTACTAAAGCATCGGCAGTGCTTTTTAACATTAATAGTTATGATTTTGCTGTAAACCTTTTTGCATTGGCGCATAAAGGCTGGACTATAATTTTACCGCCTAATGGTCAAAGCGAAACACTCAATGCGCTTTTGGAGCAAACCCCTTACTATTTGGGCGATAGTGATTTAGTAGAACATGCGACTACGCCATTTGAAAATATTGGTAACTTAACAACTACACCTAACTACACACCGCTTAATAAAATTGCTTGGCCGAGTGAAGGTAACCTTGTTTTTTATACTTCTGGCTCTTCAGGTCAAGCTAAGCCTATTTTTAAATCGTGGCGAGTGCTTAATAAAGAGATAAAAACGCTCAATAGCACGTTTGCTTTAAAATGTAACCCTGTATTTATTGCTAGTGTTTCGCATCAGCATATTTACGGTTTGTTATTTAGAGTGTTATGGCCGCTTAGCAATAACCATATAATTGATACAGACTTGCTTAACTACCCCGAGCATATTGCTACTAAACTTAAAACAATTACACAGGCCGTGTTTATATCCAGTCCGGCACAGCTAAAGCGGCTGCATCAAGATAACGTTTTAATAGAAGAAAAGTCACATTTACAGTGGATTTTTTCATCCGGTGGGCCGCTTCAAAATGAAGACGCTGTTACTTTAAATAAACAGCTAAATAAACCCATTACTCAAGTATTTGGCAGCACCGAAACTGGCGGAATTGCATATCGTCAGGTTGTGTCTTTAAAGAACGTTAGTCATTGGCAGCCATTTTTAGGGATCACATTACACAGTACCTCTGAACAACGATTAGTGTTGAATTCGCCTTTAGTTGAGCAAACAAACTATTTATTAGATGACCGAGGTACTTTATTTCAAAATGGCCAATTTGAATTACTAGGTCGTTTTGACCGTATTATAAAGCTTGAAGAAAAACGCTTAAGCCTTGACGAACTAGAGCTACATTTATGCAAAAGTGAGTGGGTACAGGAGGCTAAAGTAATAACGCTAAATGGGAAACGTTTAGTATTAGGCGCTGTTATAGTGCTTACACATAAAGGACAAGCATATTTAAACGCCAATGGAAAGTTAGCAACTAATACGCTTTTAAAAACACATACATTGAATCGTTTTGAAGGGATCTGCACGCCTAAAAAATGGCGTTTTATAAATCAATTACCCTACAACACGCAGGCTAAAATAAATTTAAAAGTATTGGAGTCTCTTTTTGTCAAAGCTGATTAACACAAAGCCTGAACTTGTTAACTGTGTATCGTCAACACAGAGCCATTGCCTAACGCTTTTTATACCGCCAAGTTTAGATTATTTTAAAGGTCACTTTAGTCAAGGTCCTATTTTAGCAGGTGTAGTGCAGCTCGATTGGGCCGTAGATGCCGTGCGAAAATACTTTAATGTTAAACGTGAAGTAAAAGATATTGAAGTGCTTAAGTTTCAGGTTGTTATTACCCCTGGTCTAACAATTAAATTAACGGTAGAAGAAAAGCCTGGCGGTAAGTATGGCTTTTCGTATCAATCAGATAAAGGGCAACACGCCTCTGGGCGTATAGTGTTTAAAAGTGATACAGATGAATAATTTTTGTATTGTTATACCTAATTTTAATCATGTAAGTGTTATTGATGAAGTACTTGCAACGTTAACTGAGTATACGCTGCCAATAATAATGGTTGATGATGCCAGTAGTGTGCAGGCTAAATCTCTTTTTGCTACTCTTGAGAAAAAATATGCTCACCTCACTCTTATATCGCATGAGCACAACGAAGGTAAAGGCGGTGCGGTACAGACAGGATTGCGCTGCGCGTATGAGCAAGGTTATAGCCATGCAATACAAGTAGATGCAGATGGGCAACATAATTTATCAGATATCAAAAAGTTGATTGAGCTTTCAAATACACATCCACAGGCATTAGTTAGTTGTTGCCCAGTGTATGATGAATCGGTCCCTAAGCACCGCTACTTAGCACGTTATTTAACCCATGTGTGGGTATGGATAGAAACGCTCAGTTTTAAAATTGTGGACTCAATGTGTGGTTTTAGAGTCTACCCCTTAAATGTGACTAATAAGCTTATAAGTGAGGTTAAGCTCGGTAAGCGTATGGACTTTGATCCTGAAATACTGGTTAGGCTATATTGGCGCAACGTTCCATTTGTTTTTTTACCAAGCCAGGTTATTTACCCAGAAAATGGCTTGTCACACTTTCAGCCACTTCAAGATAATGTGCGTATTTCGTGGTTACATACGCGTTTATTTTTTGGCATGCTGCTTCGTTCACCTGTTTTACTATGGCATAAATATAAGAGACGTTATGACCGTTAAACATTGGTCTAAAATGCAAGAGCGAGGTAACTTTTTAGGTATACAAATATTACTATTTGCCTATAAAGTATTTGGTCGTAAAGGGCTTTGGGTTATTTTGTTCCCGGTTGTTTGCTATTTGTTTATAACTGGTAAAGTTGCACGCGCGGCTTCTAAGCAGTTTTTAACTCAAGTTAACAAACACAATAATTTGGCATGCAAAGTAACTTTTAAACAACAGCTTATGCATTTTTGTAGTTTTGCCGATAGCGCCCTTGATAAAATTGATGGTTGGCTTGGTCGAATTTCAAAAAAGGATATCCAATATACTAATGAACAGCTGTTTATTGATTTAAATGAGCAACAGCAAGGGGCCATTTTTATTGGCTCTCACTTGGGTAACCTTGAGGTATGTAGAGCACTGAGCCAGCATCGCAGCAGTAAAAAAATTAATGTGCTTGTATTTACTCATCACGCTGTTGAATTTAATAAAATGCTTAAAAAAATTAACCCTGCGGTGTCGGTTAACTTAATTCAAGTGAGCGATATGGGGCCTGATCTAGCTATTTTATTAAAAGATAAAGTAGAGCAGGGTGAAATAGTCGTTATTGTTGGTGATAGAACAAGCGCTACCACGGGTGAGCGATCAACACGTGTTGAGTTTTTAGGTAAGCCTGCATATTTTTCTCAAGGGCCTTTTATATTAGCTGCATTATTAGATTGCCCCGTTTACTTTTTATTTTGCTTAAAAGATAAAAAAACAAAAAAGTATCATGTGATTTTTGAACATTATAGCCAAACATTAAAAATACCCCGCTCACAAAGGCAAGGTCTATTAACCACTGTAATTACAGATTTTTCTGCACGTTTAGGCTTTTATGCCGCGCGATATCCTTATCAGTGGTTTAATTTTTATGATTTTTGGCAAAACGATCAGCAAGTAGAACGCAGCAATGCAAAGGAGAACTAGAGTGTCAGCTCAGGAAGTACAGCTTTTTGGAAACCAACAACTTTCTATTGAAGATATTGTTAATATTGCACATCAAAATACTCAGGTGCAATTAAGTGGCTGCGAGCAATTTAGCGCAAAAATTGATAGCGCGCTTAGCTTTTTAGACTCTCTACTCAAAGAGGATGGTGTGATTTATGGGGTAACTACAGGCTATGGTGACTCAGTCACGGTTCCTGTGCCACTTAACTTAGTTGATGAGCTGCCATTACATTTAACGCGTTTTCATGGGTGTGGACTAGGCGATGTGTTTAATAAAGTACAAGGGCGTGCAATTTTAGCTACGCGCTTAGCATCACTTTCACAAGGCTATTCTGGCGTAAGCTGGGAAATGCTTAATCTTCTCAAAGACTATTTAAACCTTGATATAGTGCCTGTTATTCCTCAAGAAGGGTCGGTAGGCGCTAGCGGTGATTTAACGCCACTATCGTATGTAGCGGGTGCTATGGTTGGTGAACGTGATGTTTTTTACAAAGATAAAATACTTAACAGCGCACAGGTAATGCAAGCGGCTGGTTTAAAGCCTTTAACGCTTCGCCCAAAAGAGGGGCTTGCAGTTATGAATGGTACAGCTGTGATGACCGCGCTTGCGTGTTTAGCGTTTGATAGAGCCAATTACTTAGCAAAACTTGCAAGTAGGATTACTGCATTGTCTAGCCTTGCTCTCAAAGGTAATAGTCATCACTTTGATGAAATTTTATTCTCCGTTAAGCCTCATCCAGGACAACAACAAGTTGCTAAATGGATAAGAGATGATTTAAACCATCATGACCATCCTCGTAACGCTGATAGACTGCAAGATAGGTACTCGATTCGCTGTGCACCGCATGTTATTGGTGTATTGCAAGATAGTTTGCCATTTTTCAGGCAGATGATAGAAAACGAGCTTAATTCTGCAAACGATAATCCCATTATTGATGGCGAAGGTGAGCATGTACTTCATGGGGGGCATTTTTATGGCGGTCACATTGCAATGACTATGGATAGTATGAAAACGGCAATTGCGAATTTAGCCGATTTAGCTGATAGGCAAATTGCTTCATTGGTCGATACTAAATTTAATAATGGCTTACCTTCAAATTTATCAGACAGTGAGGCTGAACGTCGTTACATAAATCATGGCTTTAAAGCCGTGCAAATAGGCGCCAGTGCCTATACTGCTGAAGCGCTTAAACTAACGATGCCTGCAAGTGTATTTTCTCGCTCCACTGAGTGCCATAATCAAGATAAAGTAAGTATGGGGACTATTGCAGCTCGTGATTGTTTACGTATTTTGCAGCTTACAGAGCAGGTTATTGCAAGTACGTTACTTGCAAGTATTCAAGCGGTGAGGCTGCGTATTAAACAAGGCGAACTTGAATTTTCAAGTTTAACTGCAGATATGCAAGCTATGTATACTGACATAACCCATTATTTCGAAAACCTAACTGAAGATAGGCCAATGGAAGCGGTACTTAGACAAACCATTAGTTATATTCAAGAAAAACGCTGGGCTTTATATGAATAGTAAAGGCGCTTTGCTAACACATGAAGTGGAAATTGAAATTCCATTTCATGACTGCGACCCGATGAATGTGGTATGGCATGGTAATTACCCTCGCTACTTAGAGGTGGCTCGCTGTGAGTTACTACGATTATTTGACTACGACTATCCTCAAATGATGGAGTCGGGCTATGCGTGGCCAATAGTGGATATGCAAATTAAATACGTGGCATCTGCTGTATTTACACAAAAAATAAAAGTGGTTGCGTATTTAAAAGAGTTTGAAAATCGATTAAAAATTGATTATGTAATTACAGATGCCTTAACTAATAAGCGAATTACTAAGGCTACTACCACTCAAGTTGCTGTCGAAATAACAAGTAAAGAAATGCAGTTTGCCTCACCGGCAGTGATAATTAGTAAGCTCGCGAAAGTACTTAGCTAATATTGGATGATGCTATGAATTATTTAAAAAATTGTGTGTTTGTTAGTTGTTTTTATTTTGTTTTTTTTAGTACAAGCTTATTAGCTACACCGTCTGTATCGGGTGAGTTTAAACAATTAAAGTATTTTTCCGGCTTCTCTAAACCATTCATCTCCAAAGGGGAGTTTACACTTGAGGGTGAAAAGCTGCTTTGGCATGTAAAAACACCGGCGCAAAGTACATTGCTAATAGAGGATGGCCAGGTATTTGTTAAGAACAAAGGGGGTGAGCTTACTCATCAACCAGGTAGTGAACAGTTTGTAGGTTTACTAACTGATTTACTTGCACTAAATATGGAAGCCTTGCGTACGCGTTTTGATGTATCAAATCAAGGGGATTGTTTATTATTAAAGCCAAAAGATGCAATGTTAAAACAGTTGTTTAGTCATTTTATACTCTGTGAAAATAATGAGCGTGTAGAAAGTGTAACCCTAAATGAACACTCAGGTAGCAGTACCCAAATAGATTTTTCGTATGCAAATACGTCTAATAATTGAAATATGTAAGTAACCAGTAGAAGGGTGATGTGATTAAACGCTTAAGTGTACTTTTTATATGGTTTAGCTTATTAGCAACTTTGCTTTGTACGGCTTTGTATATTACTAAGCCTGAACTAAATGCTGATATGTTTAGTTTATTACCAAAATCACATTCTAAATTAGCTTATGGCGAAGAGGCGTTTTTTAAACAAAACGCTAACCGGATAATGTTTTCATTCACTGGTAATGATAAAAATTTAGCGCACGATGAACTCAAATCATGGCTTTCAACACACAATATTAATAGTAGCTTTGAGCTGCCAAGTATTGAGCAATTAACAGCAGTATTTTCTCCTTATAAATATGCATTACTTAGTGACAATTATAAATATAGAATTGCTGATAAAACGCGATTTGAGTCATTCTACCTTACTCAATTAAACCAATTAGGAAACCCATTCGTAAGTGCCACGATAAAAGCTGATATCAGCTTGAGCTTAGCAGCATTCATAGGCGATAGTTTAAAGCAAAGTCAGCTTTTTTCTTTAAAAGATGGGCGGTTAACCCGCAGTTTTAACCAATTAGATTACGTCGTTTTATTAGCGACAATTCCTGATGATGGCCTCTCAATTGAAGAGTCGATTAACCTTGCTAGCAACATTAAAAACAAGGTCGAAAGCTTAAAAATTGCATTCCCTCAAACGATTATTAGTTATTCAGGAGCGCTTTTTCATACTGCAGAAAATGCTCAGCAAGCTAAATATGAAATGAGCCTATTTGGTGGGCTTAGTATTTTAGCATTACTTTTAATGGTTTTTTGGGTGTTTAGAAAAGTAAGTAGTATCTTGCTTGCAAGCTTAACTGTGCTAAGTGCACTTGCAGGTGGTGCTGTGGCTATGGTGTTTCTCTTTAATACTATCCACTTATTAACACTTGTTTTTGCAGTAACATTAATAGGTATAGCTATTGATTATGCATTTCATGCAATGGCAGATTTAGCGTATGGCAATAGTTTGTACAAAAGTGGTAGGTTAACTAAGGGCACAAAAACAGCGCTACTTTTATCTTTTATTACAACGAGCTTGGGCTATAGCTGTTTGTTAGGTGCGCCAATTTCACTTTTATCGCAAGTAGCGGTGTTTGTAATTGCTGGACTTGCGAGTGCATGGTTATTTACTTTGATAATTATACCTACCTGGCAATCTAAGCTTAAGCTCTCAGAATTTAGTTTGATTAAAAGCCAGCAACTAGTTTATTTAATGGAGCATTTTAATCGTTATAAGCAATTAGTTTTTTTTGTATTGGGTTTAACGTTAATATTTTTATTTTATGTTAAGCCAATTACATTTAATAGCGATGTGCGTTTATTAAGTGCAAGCTCACAGCAACTAATGCTAAATGAAGAAAAACATTTAAATTTAATGGGGCAATTAAATAGCCAAATTGTATTTTTGTTTGCCCAAAATGCTGAACAATTACTGCAAAAACAAGAACTGTTAATTGATGATTTTAAAAGAGCTTATCCGGATCTTAAACACAATGGCATTAGCCGTTGGCTGCCAAGCGAAAAAGCGCAACAAAATAATTTAATTATTTTTAATCAAGCAATTAAAAAGGATGTATTTACTACTACCGAAACATATACAGGTGTAAAAGTTGAGTTAGCTAAGACAAAACTACTGAACTATGATGCTTTAATAAATAGTCATTTTTCAACTCTTTTAAGCACACAAATGTTCGTTGAACCAAATATCGCCGCTACTTGGTTTTCTGTATCTGGCATACCACAGGAAGAGGTTGCTTTGCGTGTCAGTGACTATAAAGACACATTTATATATAACAAGCCAAAGCAAATTAGTAACCTACTTGATAACTATAGCCAGTATTTATTATTTACATTGGCCATTGCCATTGCTGTTTGTTTTGTTTTATTTAGCTACAAGTTTGGCTTTCGGATTGCCAGTGTACAGGTGGTAACGATAAGTGCCAGTGTGTTGGGTATGCTTTGGGTTTGTAATATGGTGCAAGGAAGTATTTCAATTTTTAATTTGTTAGGAGGCTTACTCATTGTTGGTTTGGCGATAGATTATTTAGTCTTTTATCAAATAAACAAACTTACAGCTGTTAATGTGTTAGCGATCAGCTTGTCGGCTGCTTCTTCAATGTGTGTATTTGGCATGCTCGCCTTTTCGAATACACCCGCGATATTTAGTTTTGGCCTTACTGTTATGGTAGGGATTTTAACGGTATATTTTTTATCTCCATTAAGTGTATTAAAGTCTCAAAAGGAATAATAAGTTGAATAACTTTGAGCAGTACGATGTTGTAGTTATAGGAGCAGGGCCTTCAGGTGCTCTTGCTAGTAGCTTATTAGTGCAAAAGGGCTGGAAAGTGTTAATGCTTGAGCAGCAAGTGTTTCCTCGCTTTTCGATTGGTGAAAGTTTATTACCTCAATGCATGGAATATTTAGCAGAAGCTAAGCTAGTTAGCATAATACATGAGAACGCAGAAGAGCTCGGCTTTCAATTTAAAAATGGTGCGGCGTTTCATCGTGATGGTCAAAATACTGCTATAAATTTTACTGAAAAATTTAGCCCAGGCCCCGGTACTACGTTTCAAGTTAAAAGGGCTGATTTTGACAAGCTGCTTGCTGATAAAGCACAAGAACACGGAGTTGAAGTTCGCTATCAGCATAGTGTTATTGATTTTACTGATGAAGCGTTTGGTGCAACGTTACATGTGCAAAAAAATAATAAGCAGACATATAACGTAAAAGCTAAGTTCGTACTCGATGCGAGCGGCTTTGGCCGAGTTTTACCAAAACTTTTAAATTTAGAAAAACCTTCTACTTTTCCTGTGCGTAGTGCTTATTTTAGTCATTTTAAAGATGGGATTACTGACGAATTATTTGATAGGAATAAAATTTTAATAACCGTTCACCCTAAATTTAATGATGTGTGGTATTGGCTCATCCCCTTTAGTGATGGCACGTCCAGCATTGGGGTTGTGGCAAAGCAAGCACGGTTTAATGATGGTTGCGCAGCCGACACCTTAAAGCAGTTTATAGAGCAAGACCCTTATTTAAAAAACCTTTTAGTTAATCGCGAACCTATCACACAGGCACGAAGCATAAGTGGTTATTCAGCTAATGTAAGTACACTATACGGTAAGCACTTTGCTTTATTAGGCAATGCGGGCGAGTTTTTGGATCCGGTTTTTTCATCTGGAGTAACTATTGCACTAAAATCTGCTTATTTAATTGCCCCCCTTGTTGATGATTACTTAAAAGGAGAGGTAGTCGATTTTGAAGAATGTTATGCCAAGCCTTTACAGGCAGGGGTTGATTGTTTTAAAACCTTTGTCAAAGGTTGGTACGATAGTCGTTTTCAAGACGTTATTTTCTATTCAGAACAAAACTCGCAGGTACGTGAAATGATCAGTGCTATTTTAGCGGGTTACGCATGGGATAAAAATAACCCATTTGTAGCTCAAAGTGAGCGCCGCTTAAATGTATTAGCGCAGCTATGTCAAAATTAATCCCAGTGATTGAGGCTCATATCAGTTACTTTCTCAGATGTACTTTTATAGTTTTAGCGTGTGTTTATGTCACAGCATGTAGTAGCACGTATAAAAGCAGTGAGCGTGTTGATATTTTTGCAGCTACTACCCTTGATATTTCACATGTACCAGAGCAAATGTTTGATAAAAGTTGGCAGCATGTTTTATATATTAAAAACAACGAAAAAGAGCATACGTTATTAGCACAATTAGAAATAAACAAGCAGGGTACAATCAGTTTATTGTTAATGACTACACAAGGCTTACCTATTTTAACGCTCGAGAAATTAAATAATCAGCCACCAACAGTTTCTAAAATGATAGTAGGTGTTGATATAGACCCAGCTTATATATTGGCAGACATCGCATTAGTACATTGGCCTATATCATTTCTTAATGAGAAAATATCTGGGGCGCTTATAGAGCAGACTGGGGTACAAAGGCGTTTAGTAAAAGATAACCGCTCGGTTATTTTAATCGATTATACCGATAATAAAACGGTCCTAAATAATAGTGGACGACATTATCAAATTACATTTGAGAAGGTAAACCAGTGACTTTTTGGTTAAATGATTTAGGCATAGTAAGTGCCATGGGGATTGGCCTAAATGATACAGTTAATAGCTTAAATAACTTACAAAATAATGAGGCATCACTGCTTTTAAAAACTAAAGATTTAAGTACGGATAATCTGCCATTTTATGTTGGCCATGTTGACTCAGTTCCCCTAACTAACAAGCGCCGTATTGATACTTTAATTGATCTAGCGTTTGAGCAAATATCCCCAACACTTAAAACTTTTTCTCATATTGATAAATCGCGGGTTGCTGTTGTAATAGGTACAAGTACGTCAGGTGTGCATGATGGCGAACGAGCTCGAGCGACTCACGATAGGACAGGTGATTGGCCAAGTGATTTTTTATATGTTGATCAAGAACTTGCTACACCAGCTCACTATATAGCCCAAAAAATAGGAGCATTAGGCCCATGCTATAGCATTTCTACGGCGTGTACATCAAGTGCCAAAGCACTCATTAGCGCTAAGGCCTTACTGACTGCCGACTTAGCCGATATAGTAGTTTGTGGTGGTGTAGACAGCCTTTGTAAACTTACTATTAATGGATTTAATGCGCTAGCATCATTAAGCCCTAGCGTATGTAAGCCTTTTTGTGATTCTAGAGATGGCATTAATATAGGTGAGGGGGCTGCGTTATTTGTTATGAGTAAAGAAGCGCCAACAAATAATGGCGTTATGTTTTTAGGCGGAGGAGAAAGCTCTGATGCTCATCATATTTCGGCGCCAGATCCAAGTGGTAAAGGTGCTAAAGCGGCAATGAAAGCAGCTCTGGACGATGCTGACTTATTACCTAGTGATATTGACTATATAAATGCACACGGCACAGCAACAATTAAAAATGACGAAATGGAAGCCCTTGCAATTAATAGTGTGTTTGGCAACAATACACCGCTTAGCTCCAGTAAGTACTTAACTGGGCACACTTTAGGTGCTGCGGGCGCAATTGAAGCGGGGATCTGCTGGCTATTACTCAGAGGAAGTGGCGACATTACTTTGCCATATAATAAGTCCACAAAAACAAATAAGCTGGCTGATGTTAATATTATAAGGCATGCAAGTACGGCTAAATTAAATTACTGTTTATCAAACTCATTTGCGTTTGGTGGTAATAATGCAAGTTTAATTTTAGGTACTCATAATGAATAATTATTCTATAGAGCAAGTTGTACCTCATGATTCACCTATGATTTTAATTGATCAGCTAGTTGATTATAGTGACGAAAATGCAACCTGCTCTGTGACTATTACACCTCAAAGCCCTTTTTATAGTGAGCAAATTGAGGGAGTGCCAAGTTACATTGGTGTTGAGTATATGGCTCAGTCTATTGCGGCTTATGCGGGGGCTTTAGCTAAGGATATTAATGAAGCTGTTAAAATCGGTTTTTTAATCGGTACTCGAAAATATAAAACACATCAGGCCACATTTTACAAAAGCAGCACATTGACTATTTTTGTTCAAAAGCTTTACCAAGAAGAATCTGGATTAAGTGTGTTTGAATGCCAGATAACTGAAAATAAAAAAATACTTTGTGATGCAAAAATAAATGTATTTCAGCCAGAAAATCCGCTGAAATTTATAAGAGAAAACCAATGAAAAAAAGAATTTTAGTGACCGGTTCTAGCCGGGGTATAGGCAAGGCTATTGCACTTAAACTTGCAACTCAAGGCTATGACATTGCAGTTCATTGCAGAAATGGTTTAGAGCAAGCACAACAAACCTGTGAAGAAATACACGCACTAGGACAAAGTACAACACTATTACAGTTTGACGTATGTGATAGAGCTTCAGCAAAACAACAAATTGAACAAGATATTACAGACAACGGTGCTTACTACGGTGTTGTGTGTAACGCCGGAATTACCAACGATATGGCTTTTCCTGCAATGCAGGGTGATGATTGGGATAGCGTAATTAGGACGGGGTTAGATGGTTTTTATAATGTTGTGCACCCAACCGTCATGCCCATGGTACAAACTCGAAAAGGTGGACGCATTATTACTATGGCTTCAGTGTCGGGTATTGCGGGCAACCGAGGACAAGTAAATTACAGCGCAGCGAAAGCAGGTATTATTGGTGCAACTAAAGCACTGTCGCTTGAACTTGCTAAACGAAAAATTACAGTTAATTGCGTAGCTCCTGGATTAATTGAAACAGCAATGACTGATGAACTGCCTGTTGATGATATGATGAAAATGATTCCGCTTAAACGTATGGGTACAGTGAATGAAGTTGCTGGCACGGTTGCATTTTTAATGTCTGATGATGCTGCATACATTACTCGCCAAGTTATTTCAGTTAACGGCGGGATGGTGTAATGAAACGTGTTGTAGTTACAGGGATGTCGGTTATAACCGCATTAGGTGATGATTGGGATGAATTTAAAAGCGCATTGATTAATGGTGAAAATGCCGTTGTTACTATGAATGAGTGGGAGAAAGCTGATGGGCTTAATACGCGGCTAGCTGCCCCAATCACTCATTTTGAAAAGCCTAGCCATTATAAGCGTAAGCAAATTCGTTCAATGGGGCGAGTGGCACTGATGTCAACGCGTGCAACTGAGCGTGCGCTTGAGCAAGCTGATTTACTTGACCATAAAAGTCTTACCGATGGCTCTACCGGTGTAGCATATGGCTCATCCACCGGCTCAACTCCGCCGCTTCTCGCATTTGCCAATATGATGGAAAGTGGTTCAATGTCTGGTGTTACAGCGACCAGTTATATTCAAATGATGGCGCATACTGCGCCAGTTAACGTTGGTGTTTTTTTTGGTATAAAAGGGCGGGTAATAACCACAAGTTCGGCATGTACATCTGGCTCCCAAGGTATTGGCTACGCTTATGAGGCAATTAAGTTTGGTCGTCAAAAAGTAATGGTAGCAGGGGGAGCTGAAGAACTTTGTATTACGGAAGCGGCAGTTTTCGATACGCTTTATGCGACAAGTATTAAAAATGACACCCCTAAAAATACACCACGCCCATTTGATAAAAGCCGTGACGGTTTAGTTATTGGTGAAGGCGCCGGTACCTTAATACTTGAAGAGTATGAACATGCTAAAGCTAGAGGGGCAAATATATTAGCGGAGGTTGTTGGTTTTGGCTGTAACTCAGACGGCCAACATGTCACTCAACCATCTTCAGATACCATGCAAATTGCTATTGAAATGGCACTGCAAGATGCAAATTTAGCAGCCGACAAAATAGGTTATGTTAATGCTCATGGAACCTCAACTGATAGAGGCGATATTGCTGAATCACATGCAACATTTAACGCCTTAGGTGCCAAACCAATTAGCTCTTTAAAAAGTTATTTAGGGCATACTTTAGGCGCGTGTGGCGCAATTGAAGCATGGGCTAGTATTAATATGATGAGGGATAATTGGTTTGCGCCTACAATAAACTTAACAGAGGTAGATGCTGATTGCGCTGAACTAGATTACATTCAGTCTCAAGGCCGTGAAATTAACACCGATTATGTAATGAGTAATAATTTTGCATTTGGGGGTATTAATACTTCTTTGATTTTTAAGCGCTATAAATCAGCTTAAATTTTCTAATAATGAGGATTCACTAACTGTTTTCTCATTTTTGCTGTATAATTTGCGACCCTTGATAAATGTGGCCGCAGGTTATACAGCATGAATTTTAAATCTTTTAGTTTTTCCCCTGAACTTATTCAGGCGTTAGACGAACTTAATTACCACACCCTTACGCCCATTCAGCGTTCAGCTATTCCAGCTGTTCGTAAAGGTAAAGACGTTTTAGCAAGTGCCCAAACCGGCACGGGTAAAACGGCAGCGTTTGCTTTACCTATCATCCAAAAATTAGTTGAATCTGAGCTAAGCACAAGCAATGCTCCGCACGCGTTAGTGCTTGCGCCAACGCGTGAGCTGGCAGAGCAAATAGCAAATAACTTTAAAGCCTATGCAAAACATACTCCTTTAAAAGTAGTGAGCCTATTTGGCGGTGTTAATACCGCAGGCCAAGCAAATGCACTTAAAGACGGCGTAGATGTTGTAGTTGCAACCCCAGGGCGTTTACTTGATCATATTCGTTTAGGTAATTTAAGCCTAGCAAGTGTTAAACACTTAGTACTTGATGAAGCCGACCGTATGCTTGATATGGGCTTTATTGAAGACATGCAAAGTGTAATTAAAAGCTGTGATGAACAGCGCCAAATTTTACTTTTCTCGGCTACCTTCCCCGCAGCTATTAAGCAGTTTGCAGCAAAAGTACTAAAACAGCCTGAAATTGTTCGTGTTGATCAAACCAACAGTACAGCAAGTACGGTACAGCATGTTGTTTACCCAGTCGAAGAGCGACGTAAGCAAGAGCTACTTTCTGAGCTTATTGGTAAAAAGAACTGGCAACAGGTACTTGTGTTTGTAAACATGAAAGAAACGGCGGATGAGCTGGTTAAAGAGCTTAACCTTGATGGTATTCCTGCTACCGTATGTCATGGTGATAAATCGCAAGGTAACCGCCGACGTGCACTTCGTGAATTTAAAGAAGGCAAAGTACGTGTTTTAGTGGCTACCGAAGTTGCTGCACGTGGTATTGATATTGAAGGCTTACCACGAGTCATTAATATTGATTTACCGTGGCTTGCAGAAGATTACGTTCACCGCATTGGCCGTACAGGTCGTGCTGGCAACCAAGGCCAAGCTATTTCGTTTGTAAGCCGCGAAGAAGAAAACACTTTATTTGAAATAGAGTCGTTAATTGGCCAAAAAATCAAGCGTGTTTACTTAGAGGGCTATGAAGTAAGTAGCCGTGAAGTACTTATTGATAAAATAGGTAAAAAGCCAGCGCATTTACGTCGTAGCCGTACTAATAAGCCAACAGGCCAAGCAACAGGCGAAGCACGTGCGGTAAATCGTTCACGTATTTCAAATGTGCGTAAAAGCTTAAAAGGTGCCAAACTTACCCTTAAAAAGTAAGTTTACAAATTTTAGCACCTATAAAAAACCTGAGTTTACTCAGGTTTTTTTATGCTTTAATGTAACCCAAGGTTTAAACAAAAAAACCTCACAAAGTGAGGTTTTTCGCTGAACAACTTAAAAAGTGGTTTAAGCGTTTTCAATCATCGAAAGTGCAACGGCTTCAGCCGCTTTAATACCATCAATACCGGCAGATAAAATACCGCCTGCGTAGCCTGCGCCTTCACCCGCTGGGTATAAACCTTTAGTATTTATGCTTTGGAAGCTTCTATCGCGCTTGATACTAATAGGTGAAGATGTTCGAGTTTCTACTCCTGTTAATAAACCGTCGTTTGTAGAAAAACCACGAATTTGCTTATTAAAGGCTGGAATGGCTTCGCGTATTGCATCGATAGCAAACTGCGGAAGCACATTTGCTAAATCGGTGAGTTTTATTCCTGGTGTAAACGACGGTTGTACATCACCTAAATCTCCCGATGCTTTTCCTTTTAAAAAGTCGCCAATTAACTGTGCTGGTGCATCGTAGTTGCTACCGCCTAATACATAGGCTTGCTCTTCTAGTTTACGTTGCAAGTCAATGCCGGCAAGCGGGTGACCAGGGAAGTCTTTTTCAGGTGTAATACCTACTACAATGGCACTATTTGCATTGCGCTCACTACGAGAGTACTGGCTCATACCGTTTGTTACTACGCGGCCTTCCTCAGAGGTGGCGGCTACAACAGTACCTCCTGGGCACATACAAAAGCTGTACACTGTGCGGCCGTTATCACAATGGTGAACAAGCTTATAATCAGCAGAGCCTAAAATGGGGTTACCCGCGTTAGGCCCAAAACGACACTCATCAATCATCGATTGCTTGTGCTCGATTCTAAAGCCAACAGAAAACGGTTTAGCCTCTACATAAATGCCTTTATCGTGAATCATTTTAAAGGTATCACGGGCGCTATGTCCCACAGCAAGTACTACATGGCGGGTATTTAGCGTTTCACCGTTTGAAAGCGTCAAACCAGTTACTTGCCCATCATCTATATGAATATCGTCTACGCGGGTACTGAAGCGGATTTCGCCACCAAGTTCAATAATACGCGCGCGCATTTTTTCAATCATGGTAACAAGTTTAAATGTACCAATGTGTGGTTTACTTACGTATAAAATTTCACTGGGTGCGCCAGCTTCTACAAATTCGGTGATAACTTTACGCCCGTAATGTTTTGGATCTTTTACTTGGCTGTATAGTTTACCGTCTGAAAATGTACCAGCGCCTCCCTCGCCAAACTGCACATTAGACTCTGTATTAAGGGTACGTTTTCGCCAAAAGCCAAAGGTGTCTTTGGTGCGTTCACGTACCTCTTTACCGCGCTCTAAAATAACAGGATTAAAACCCATTTGAGCCAGCACTAAGCCCGCAAATAATCCACACGGGCCAAAGCCAATTACTACAGGGCGCTCAGTAAGGTTAGCGGGGGCGTGGGCAACAAATTTGTATGAAGTATCAGGTGCTGGTTTTACGTGCTGATCTTTTGCAAATGCGTTTAACAGCGTCTCTTCGTTATCTACTTCAATATCAAGGGTATAAATAAGCATAATAGCCGTTTTTTTACGTGCATCGTACCCACGTTTAAACACATTGTAGCTATGTAGCTGCGCTGGCTGTATTTTTAGTTTATCAACTATGGCTTGGCCTATAGCGTCTTCGTTATGATCAAGCGGCAGCTTTATTTCGGTTAAACGTATCATTATTATCTCTTTTAGGTGTCTTAGCGGTAATAGTATCCGCTCACAATAAGAAGTGTAGGGCACGTAATGGCTATACATTAAGGGCGCATATATTACGTTAAATTGACCGCAGATGGCACATATTTATTGTGTTTTTAATGGGGTTGGGTATGATCCTCGCTTTAGATAATTAATTACTAGGTTTAAACTATTATGGCGTTTGTGGTCACCGAAAACTGTATTAAGTGTAAATACACAGATTGTGTGGCGGTGTGCCCTGCAGATGCCTTTTACGAAGGCCCTAACTTTTTAGCAATAAGCCCTATTGATTGCATAGATTGTGGATTATGCGTACCAGAGTGCCCAGCTGAAGCAATTTACCAAGAAGACGAGCTGCCAGAAGACCAAAAAGAGTTTACCGAGCTTAATGCTGAGCTTGCATTGGTGTGGCCACGCATTGTTGAAGTAAAACCAGCGCCCACTGATGCCGATAGTTGGAATGGCGTTGCTGATAAGCTTAAATTAATCGAAACCTAGCTTTTAAGTTAAGCCTTTAATATTAATTAGTTAAAAAAGCTATTGTTTTTAGTATCAAGCTATTAACAAATGTACAGACTTAAATTACACTGCATAAATAAGTTTACCTTTTAAGGGTAAACACGTCTAAATGGATGTTTATGCAGTACTTAATAATTATAAAAAAACAATGCCGTGCTTTATTCCCTTTCTTATTAGCACTTTTATTTTCTAACCACCTTTATGCCAGTGAAAAACAGCAGCATTCTCTTGTACATATAAATGCAGATATTACTGTAGATGGCGTACTAGATGAGCCCCATTGGCAAAATGCCACTTTACTCCCTATAGCATTTCAAGATGAGCCTAACGAAAAGGGCACCCCACCGGTTAAAACCGATGCTTACATGTATGAGGATGGCAGCAACTTATATGTTGCATTTGTAGCCGAAGATCCACAGCCGAGTGAAATAACAGCTTCTCTACGCGACAGAGATACGCTTTGGCAAGATGATACGGTTATTTTAATTATTGATACTTTTAACGATGAACGCTCAGCTTACGAATTTTATGTAAACCCATTGGGTGCACAAGGTGATACGCGAATGAGTGACACCGATGGCTGGCAATCAGACCCCTCTTGGGATGCAATATGGGATAGTGCAGGGCAAATTACCGACCAAGGGTATGTGGTTGAAATGCGCATACCTTTTAAAGCGCTGAGATTTCCTGAAAATCAAACAGATTTAACATGGGGCTTTGCCCTTATGCGAAATTACCAACGTGATGTACTGTATCAGCTTTCAAATATGGGGTTTGACCGAGATATCAAATGCAGTTTATGTCAGTTTGATAAATTAATTGGTTTTAAAAATATAAAAGCCAGCAAAAACCTGCAATTAACCCCCACGCTTACGGCGCTCAGAAATGACTCAAAGCCTACTTTGCCGGGGCAGTGGGATAATGGTGATATAGACACCGAAGCTGGCCTTGATTTACGTTGGGGGGTTACACAAGATGCGGTAATTAATGCCACTATAAACCCCGACTTTTCGCAAATAGAGAGTGATGCATTAGAGCTTGATGTAAACACCACGTACTCAATTTATTATGCTGAAAAAAGGCCGTTTTTTTTAGATGGCGCATCCTACTTTAAAAGCAGTTTGTTTGAACTGTTGTATACCCGCACCATTGCAGAGCCTGAAATAGGGGCAAAATTAACAGGTAAAACAGGGCAACATAGCTATGCATTTATGTATGCCGATGACAATAATAGCACTATTTTATTGCCTACAAATCAAGGCTCTGGTTTTGCAATTTTAGAGGATAAAACCCACGCAGCAGCGGCACGTTATCAATACGATATTGGCCAACAAGGCACTATAGGGCTAAGTACGACCCACCGCGAAAACGATGATTACTATAATACAGTGCTTTCTGTCGATGGCAGCTACTGGTTTAATCAATCTGATCTGCTCACTTATCAAGTGGCTACAACAGATTCTAAAAACTCTGACTTTTTAACAAGTAGCTATAACTTATCTAAAACTCAATCTGATGAAGCGTACGCTTTAGAGTTTACTCGTGATAAACGTGACTACAATTTGTTTGCTAGCTACGAAAATATAGGTAAAGACTATCGCACTGACTTAGGTTATCAAGAAAAAGTAGATTATGAGAACGTAGGCTTTGGCGGAGGCCAAACCTGGTACGCAGATGAGTCTGGCTTATTAACGTCATGGTCTTATGAGGCTGATTGGGATAAAACATGGGCGCAAAATGGCGACCTACTTGAAGAAGAATACCAAGGGTTTATAACATTAAAAGGGCAAAAGCAGTCTATTTTTGAAATTGGCTTACTGCATCGTTATGAAAACTATAATGATGCTTTTTATAACCAAAATATTGGCTTTGTTTATACGGGCTTTAAACCTAAAAATAATATATGGCTTTCGTTTTATGGCGAGTATGGCAGCCGCATTGATTACGCTAACGAGCAAATTGGCGATTCGTATGCGACGCAAACGCAAGTTACGTGGGATATAAACGATCATTGGCAAGTAGACGCTACACATAACTACAGCATTTTAGATAACCCTCAAGGGGAGCGAGTTTATACTGCTAACTTATTAGATTTTAGGCTTTATTATAAATTTAGTATGCGCGCTATGCTCAAGCTTATATTGCAATTTGAAGACATTGATAGAAATAAAGATGCTTACTATTACCAAGTTAGTCACATTAATAAAGACTATGGCAGCCAATTAGTTTACTCGTACAAAATTAATGCTCAAACATTATTTTATTTAGGCTACTCAGATAAAAGCTATCAAGACGATTCCCTAAAACACGTTGAAAGAGATCAACGCACATTTTTTACAAAAGTGAGCTATGCATGGCAACTTTAAATAAACATAAAAGGATGAATATGAAAACAATAAAAATAACTATTGCAGGAGCAATGGTAGCTACTTTATCAGGTTGTGCTGCTAAGCAAGATATAACTCGCTTTGACACTGTGAAACCTGAAGTAGTTTGTATAGCTGAACATAAAGCAGTTAAAGAAGGTGTTGTTACTGCGATGGAAGAAGGGTTTGCAAAGCATAACGTTAAAACACGTGTAATTGCTGCTAACTATGTTTTAAAACATCAGGAATATCAAACTGAGTTACCCAATGCTGATATTTCAGGATGTAATGCTGTTGCTTATTACGTAGCTAACTGGCATTGGGATTTAGCTCTGTACATGTCATATGCAAATATTTGGGTTACTGACGCTAAAACGAATAAAAAGATTGCGCAAGCATCTTATCGCACTGGCGGTGGGCTAGATAAGTTTATAGATGCAAAGGAAAAAATTATCGAACTAATTGATGGCATGTATTAAATACTTACCATATTAGTTGTACAAACATTTTTAAGCTTAAGGTTTATTTTTATTCATCACACTCTATAATTAGCTAATTATTAAGCACTAATTTATTCTGTTAAAGTGCAGTTCTAAAAATTTTTAATAACTTAGGACTGCACTATGGCTTGCTTAGTACTAAAAACAGACGATATAATCGCCTTTTAGTAATGGGTTTATAGGATAAGTAATTTAGATGGATTTTATTGATGAATAAATTTAAACCCTTAGGCAGCATTTTTTTTGTATTTATCTTGTTTTGCTTTTGTTTAAACATCGAACTAACAAATCAAATTAACCGCATTAATTTATTCAACCCTGACATAGATTTACGCCACTTTGATATTGTAGATACAACGCTCGAAATGGCGCCTTGGTATAACCCTTTGCTTAATGGGCATTATTTAATACATCAGCCCTCTGCCGATTTTTTATTAGTTAAAACTACCGACACGGAATTTATAGCTGCAAACGCAACAAAACTTATTTTAATGACTTTAACCTCGCCAATAAACTTTATTTTGGTGTGTATGGTATTGTTTGTTGGCTTTTCGATTATTCGTAAAGAGCGTAGAAAAATATCTTATCAGCAACAAATTGCACAGCTAAATAACAATGCTAATCAATTGCTTGTTGCATTTAACTTACAACCCCAAAACGATAACCCATCAGGGCTTGGTAATTTAAGCCAGTCAATAAACAATTTAAACACCCATGTTGCTAATTATTTAAAGCAAACACAAACAAGTATCTGCCAAGATAAGCTAACCTTGCTTATTGATCGTCATGCTTATATTGAGCATATAGATAGGCAAATAAATTTTACTGATGAAGAGCAGCTTAAATGCGCCTTGTTGTTTATTGACCTAGATGGATTTAAACAAGTAAATGATTCGTTTGGCCACAGCTTTGGTGATGAAATTTTGGTGCAGGTTGCTACGCGCCTAGCCAATGTATTACGCCATCATAAGCTAAGTAATATTAATGGCGCTAATCAGTTAGAACAAAATTTATCACGTTTAGGCGGTGACGAATTTTCAATTTTTATTGAGTCAGTAGATAGCGATAATAAAGTGGTCGATATTGCTAAGCACGTACTCAGTGAACTTGAAAAAGACTTTGTACTAGGTAATAAAATAGTAAAAATTAGCGCCAGTATAGGAATAGCTACTTACCCAGAGAGCGCATCAACACCACAAGCACTATTACAGTTAGCGGATGTGGCAATGTACCGTGCAAAAAGCGATGGTAAAGGCATTTTTAAAGTGTACTCCCCAGAGATGGGTAATAAAATGCGCCGCTATCACTATTTATTAGAAGAGTTGCGTTTAGCGGTTGCATGTAAAGACTTTTACTTATCTTTTCAACCTATCGTTCATGTTGAAGATTGCATGATAGATTATTTTGAAGCGCTAACTCGTTGGGATCATCCAATTGAAGGGATGATTTCACCGGCGGAGTTTATACCTATTGCAGAAGAGTCTAATCTTATTTTAGAGCTTGGTGATTGGATTATGCATGAGTCCTGTAGGCAAATGGCCGCATGGCATAATGCTGGTATGCGTAAAGTAAAAATTTCGGTTAATGTATCAGGCGTGCAATTAAAGCACCGCTCAGTGTATGATTGGATAATGAAAAATCTAAAAAACACAGGCCTGCCATCGCATTCTTTAATGCTAGAAATAACGGAATCTACGTTTATTAAAGCCAGTAAAAGTATGATTGAAGAGCTTGAACGACTTCGTGGTGAAGGTGTGACAATTGCCATTGACGATTTTGGTACCGGCTTTAGTTCATTAAGTACATTGGCTGATTTACCCATTGATGTAATAAAAATAGACCGTTCGTTCATCTCTCAAGCCGATAAAAGTCCAAAGTACAATGACATCCTTAATACAATCAGCGAACTAGGTCAAAAG
This sequence comes from Pseudoalteromonas sp. MM1, assembly GCF_030296835.1. Taxonomy (NCBI): domain Bacteria; kingdom Pseudomonadati; phylum Pseudomonadota; class Gammaproteobacteria; order Alteromonadales; family Pseudoalteromonadaceae; genus Pseudoalteromonas; species Pseudoalteromonas sp. MM1. The sequence goes on from NZ_AP027923.1 coordinate 456,971, forward strand.
TTAGGACTTAAAATAGTAGCCGAGGGCGTAGAAGAGATTGAGCAGTTTGAACTCGTAAAACGCATGGGAGTAAGCTCTGTGCAAGGCTATTTGGTTAGTCGCCCAGAATCATCTATCAATGTGGGTAACAAAGTGTTACGTAAAAATACCGCTAATTTATCTGCAGCGGGTACCAGCGCCTGGGAAATAGAAGGTTAGAGCCTGTTTATTATGTAAGGTAATGTAGGGTTTTTGGCTAGGCTATACGATGAAATTCAACTACCTATAGGCAATGAAGTTGAGCATTCACTGGCGCAACTATGTAGGCTCTGATACGTTAAACCCTATATTGCGCTAATCGCCCCTAAATAAAGCAAAGTTTTTTGGGTAATAGCCTGAAAAATAAGTAAAAAAATGCCACTTTTAAAAGTGGCATTTTTGTTTGTAGAATCTAATAACTACAATTTTATAAATCGAATGTGCGTGATATAGCAAGTACTATACGCTCATCAGCGTAATCGTAATCTAAGCTTGTATCTTCGGCAGCAATCTCAATGCCAAACCCTTCGTAGCTAGTTTGATACGCTAAGCGGTAATGTTTGTATGATTTCTTTTGGTTTACATCCCATGCCCACTTTTCGCCATCAAGTGAATTTGAAATATCAAAGCTTGCACGAATTGCATGGTTTGGGGCAATTTCAAAGGTGTGCGCAATCATAGAGATAACATGGCCTGCGCCTGTACCAAAGTAATCCCAGCTATACCAAAAGTTAAGCTCCGTTTGGCCATACTCACTTGCATAGCCAAATTTTGTGTAGGCTTCTGCGTAGTTACCATCGCTGTTATTACCTTGATATGTGTAATAAGCAATGCCGTAATCTGCGCTAACCTTGTCAGTTAATTGCACGTATTTACCTAAGTAGGCATCAAGTTCAAAGTCAGTGTCATCACCAAAATCGACATTAGAAGCCCATGCACCTGCGTAAACACCGCTGTCGAATGCGTAATCAAGGCTTGCTTGAATTGCAGGGTCGCTATCTGTTTGTGTTACACCGTTAAAGGTATAGTCAGATGCCGCTGTAATGGTTGTTGACCAGTTCGCTGTTGCAGTTGTTGATAAAAGCGCGAAAGGCAGTGCTACTGCAAGTTGTTTTAGTTTGTTATTCATTGTTGATCCCTAATGTACAGTTTCTATTTTTGTGTAGTCAATTTTGTTTGCTTTTGGCGAACTATCTATGTTGTTAACTGTTTTAAATTTGCTGTAGCCAATAAATGCAGCACAGGCAAAAAATAGTGCGATTACTAACGCGCCAACCCACTGAATTTGTAAAAACTCTAGCTTAAACAATAGGGTTAGTAACGAAAGGGCAACAATATTGAGTATCATATAGTTCATTTTACCTAAACGTTTAACCGTTAAGTTAAGGTTATCTGTGTATAAGCGTATTAATGAATCAAGCGAATTAATTACAAACACGATACCAACAAACACCATAGCAAAGTTTTTAATCCCCGCTGTTGAAATACCCATTTCGTGGTAGTGATAAAGTACGCTAAACCAAATTGCAATTGGGATAGAAGGGAATATCAACATTGCACCTAATACTTGGTATGTTTTAAGGCCGCCAACAAAACGAGATGTAAATTGGCCAATCATAATGCTCCAGGCAAACCACCAAAACAGGTAAAACTCATGATAATCGTTAAGTGGTAAAACAAACTCATTTATATTGGCAAAGTAAGTACCTATTTCCGCAAGGTTATTAGTAAATGCCGACATTTCGCTGTCACCAACAACAAATGCACCAACCCACATAAAGGCAATTAACGCAATAAATAACCAGGTTGTAGAAATGCTTAAAAAACGTACATATTTAATATCTGTACTTGAATACACTGCAAAGCAAATAGCCGCAAATACAATTAAATAAAAGGTGGGTATAACGCTTGACCCATCGCCCAGCTCAGGTAAATACCACGGTAAATTAGAAAGCAGTAAGTAAGCTGTAAAGGCACATGTGCCAATAATAACTACGTTATTAATGAATTTTACCCATGAAATTTCGAAAAATTTAACTTTGGGCTCTATTACACAGAAATAAAAACACGTAAGAAAGTAAAATCCCCAGATCAAGAATCCCCAGTAGCCAAACTCAATAGCCAGTGGGTTTGCAAACGCGTATTCTGGGCTTGCTTTTATGTCTGCATAACCTGCAAATTCGGTTAATGGAAACATGATTAGGCCAACGTCTAGGCCTGAGGTAAATAAGATTGCGATAAAGGTAAAAGTTCTCACTGGTGTTACGCCTACTACGCGTACGTTACCCCATTTAAATAAAATAGTAATAACAGCAAGTAGCGTAAATATAATGCCAGCACTAAGCCATATAGTCATTATCGCCCTCCCAAAATGAATAAAAGTAACTCATAAGTTCTCCGTTTTTGTTTTATTACTTGCACAAACACCGCGCAACCAATTTACGCCGTGAGCCACTGCAAGTTGAACGTGCCCACACAATGTTAGGCACGCTATGGCTTAATTAAATCTCGCTATTACGTTGCGTTGTTTGCCAATTACTGCTCATGGCAACGTTTACAGATGCTTGCGGTAACGGTGTTTTACCTAAAATTAGATCAGCTGCTTTTTCTGCAACCATAATTGTAGGGGCATTTAAGTTACCGTTAGGTACCGTTGGGAAGATTGACGAGTCAACAACGCGCAGCCCTTCAATACCATGAACTTGGGTATTTGAATTAACTACCGCCATGTCATCTTCGCCCATTTTGCAAGAACAAGACGGGTGATAGGCACTTTCTACTGCTTGGCGTACAAAGGCATCTATTTCTTCGTCAGTTTGAATGTGCTTACCAGGTTGAATTTCTTCATCGCGGTAGTCATTAAATGCGCTTTGCTCAATAATGTCGCGAGTTAGGCGTACACATGCTCTAAAGCCTTCAATATCGTCTTTATGCTGCAAGTAGTTAAATAAAATCTTCGGCGGTTGCTCTGGATCAGCTGATTGAATGGTGACACTACCACGGCTTTTAGGTTTGTTATGGCCTACATGCACCTGAAAACCATGACCCGCAAACGCACTGCGCCCATCGTAGCGCATCGCCGCTGGTAAAAAGTGGTATTGAATATCTGGCCATTCAACATCTGGTTTTGAGCGAATAAACGCGCACGACTCAAAGTGATTCGTTGCGCCTAAGCCTTTACGGGTCAGTAGCCATTTAGCGCCAATTAAGCCTTTTGAAATAAGACCTAATTTACCGTTTAAGGTAATAGGTTGCTTACACTTGTACTGAAAGTAAAACTCAAGGTGATCTTGTAAGTTTTGACCTACGCCTGGTAAGTGATGCTTTACCTCAACACCGGCTTCTTCAAGTATGGCTTTATCACCAATCCCCGAAAGCTGTAAAATATGCGGTGAGCCAATTGGGCCAGCACTTAATACAACGTCTTTAGTCGCATGCGCCGTTTTAAGTGTGCCATTTACTGTGTATTCAATGCCTGTGGCTTTTTTGCCCTCTAAAATCACTTTTTGTGCTAAAGCACCTGTAATAACTGTTAGGTTACTGCGTGATTTTACTGGGTCTAAATACTCGCGCGAGGCCGAACTGCGCACACCGTCTTTAACAGTCATATGCATCGGGCCAAAGCCTTCTTGCTGAGCTGCGTTGTAGTCGTCTGTGTGTGCATATCCTGCTTCTACACCTGCTTTAATAAAGGTGGTGTAAAGCGGGTTTTGCATTTCGTTACCGTTATTAACGCCGAGCGGGCCGGTGCCACCTCGGTGCGCGTTTTCACCTAAATAAAAGCTTTCTGCTTTTTTAAAGTAAGGTAAGCACGACTGATAATCCCAGCCGTTAGCACCGTGTTGCTGCCACTCGTCAAAATCTTTCGCGTGGCCACGTACATATACCATGCCATTAATTGATGACGAACCGCCTAACACTTTACCGCGTGGGCAGTGCATTTCTCGGTTATCTAAATACGGCTCTGGCTGAGTGTGAAATTGCCATGCGTATTTATCTGTATTCATAGGAATAGAGAGCGCAGTTGGCATTTTTATAAATATACTTTTATCGCTACCACCGGTTTCTAGCAATAGCACTTTATTGTTTGTATCTTCAGATAAGCGATTTGCAAGTACACAACCTGCAGAGCCGGCGCCAACAATAATATAATCGAAAGTGTTACTCATAGTTACCACCTTAAAACGGGCTTTCTATGTCGGCCATGCCCACATAAATAGACTTCGTTTGCGTATAATGTTCAAGCGTTTCTATGCCATTTTCACGGCCAATACCTGATTGCTTGTAACCACCAACAGGCATTTCAGCAGGTGAATTACCATAAGCATTAATCCAACAAATACCGGCTTCTAATTGGTGAATAACACGGTGTGCACGTTTAATATCGCTTGTAAATACGCCTGCGGCTAATCCAAGGTGTGTACCATTTGCACGGGCGATAACATCGTCTTCGTCTTCAAAAACAAGCACGCTCATAACTGGGCCAAAAATTTCTTCTTTAACAATAGTCATGTTATCGTTGCAATCGGTAAATACCGTAGGTGCTACAAAGTAGCCATTAGGCGCTGATTCAGGAGAGAGTGTTGTACCGCCAGTAAGTAGCGTTGCACCTTCGGCCAATCCACTTTCTATGTAGCTCATTACCAATTCTTGATGCTTTTTAGAAATTAATGCCCCAAAGTTAGTATTTAAATCTTGAGGATCACCGGCAATAATATTTTGCTCTGTACGGGTTTTAAGCTCTTCAATAAATTGTTGATATACATTTTTATGAACATAAATACGGGTACAGTTAGTACAAATTTCGCCTTGCGTATAAAAGTTACCTAACATGGCAGCACTGACTGCTTGCTCAATATTGGCATCTTCAAACACTAATAAAGGTGATTTACCACCGAGTTCCATTGTGACGTCTTTTAATGTACCCGCAGCGCTTGCCACTACTTTTTTACCTGTGCCTACTTCACCAGTGAACGACACTTTGTCTATTTCACTGTGAGAGGTTAACCACTGACCTACATCACCGGCACCTTGCACAACGTTAAATACGCCGGCAGGTACGCCTGCTTCAACAAAAATTTCAGCGAGTTTAATAGCACCTAAAGGGGTTTCTTCAGAAGGTTTAAAAATAAATGCATTACCTGCAGCAAGGGCAGGGCCCGATTTCCAACATGCAATTTGCAGCGGGTAGTTCCATGCACCAATACCAGCACAAATGCCTAGTGGCTCTTTGCGGGTATAGTAAAAATCTTCGCCAACCATTTGCTGCTGGCCAACTTGCGCTGGTGCTAGGCCTGCAAAGTATTCAATTACATCTGCGCCTGTTTCTATATCAACGCAGTTAGCTTCTTGCATTGGTTTGCCTGTATCAAGTACTTCAACTAAGGCAAGCTCGTCATTTCGCTCACGCAATAAAGCAACCGCTTTTAATAAAATACGGCTTCGTTCTATTGGGCTCATTTTTGACCATTGAGCAAAGCCTTGTTTTGCGCTTTCGATAGCCGCGTTTTGAATAAATTCGTCGGCAATTTCTACCGAGTAAATAACTTCATCTGTAGCTGGATTTTTTACATCAAAAGTTTCACCACTTTGGTTTGCAAGGAAGTGGCCGTTGATAAAGTTTTGATAGACAGGTGTAGTCACGCTAGGCTCCATATTGCTTGATGAGTGAATGTACATAGCTTTTTGCTAATGTTTCACTGTGTTTAAATTGGTTTTCGTCAGATTGACTTAATACTGCTCTTAACCATAGGCCATCAATCATGGCGGCGCTAAGTTCTGCAGCTTGTTTTGCTTGCTTTACGGGCATTAGTTGCTTAAAAGAAAATGCTAAATTACTTTGCAAGCGGTTACTGTTTACATTTTGCAGCCTGTGCAGCTCTTGATCGTGCATTGACTGCGCCCAAAAACTTAACCACGTACGCGTGGTGTCATTGCGTTGTTGAACAAGTGCAAAGTTGGCCTCAACAATAAACATCAAACGATCAATTGCGCTGGTGGTTGGCTCAACTTTTTCAATTAATTCATTTTTTAAATTCGATAACAAATACCTAACGGTTGCCTCTATTAACCCCTGCTTGCCACCAAAGTAATGGCTAATAATGCCAGATGATAAACCTGCATTTTTACTGATGGTGTTAATGGTTGTTCCTTGCAAACCGCGCTCTGCTACTGACTCAATGGTCGCGTCAATTAGCTGCTGACGCCTGACAGGTTCCATTCCGACTTTAGGCATGATTTTTATTAATTGAACGTTCAATAAAGATAAGTTTAATGTAATAGCTCTAACAATTCAAGGTGTAAGTAAACAGCCAGATACCAAGATGTAGATGAATCATTAACAAATGCGGGGTAATTTTTAGTAGTGCCCCTCGCAGGTCTTTATAAATAAAATTGATTATATTCAATTGGTTACTATTTAATTGTTAAATGGTAAGAATAGTAAGGATTTGTTTACGGGGTATGAGTAATAAAAAAGATAAATATTCGTTAGAATGGTAATAGTTAGAGTACGAAGGGTATTTTAATTAAGCAAACCTCACCTTTTTACACGTTTAATTAGTGTACTAATTAAAAAGTAGCAGTGTGCACTGGCTATAATAGGGGACGCTGAAGTTATAAAAAGCGTGTATATTAGGCGCTATTAATAACGCCTTTAAATAAAAGCGGGTAGCGTCTAAGGCGATTACCTATGTAATCATCGGCTAAAATTTGTTGGCATATAAAGTTAACATCATTACTGGCCTCAAACACCCAGTCAAAGCGTTCAATAGCCAGCAAAAAACCGCGTTTAAGGTGGGTCTGTTCGCGGTATTCATTTAGGTTTCGACGGATTATCTGCAGTTTTTCTGGGTGCGCCTGCAGCTCAGTAATTACCTGGTTTATAAACGAGGTGGTTTGCTTGTTTGTGGTGCGTTTACGAATGCGTCTTGGCTGCATTATTCCTCATTAGCAATGTTGTATAGTTTTTTTAAAAAGTCGTCTTTATGTTTGTCATGCTCATAATCTAAGTGGTAGGCATTATGAAACCCAAAGCGCAATAATACGCCGCTACCTTCTAAATAAATAGTGTAGCCATCAATGTCAGAGTAAGCGGTAACACCTTGATAATGTTTACCAATATCGTTTTTTCTACCGCGCTGCTGAATACGTTCGTACACAGAGAGGATCTGCTTGTTATCGAGTTCGTTTTTCATCATTACCCCTTTATTATTTTATCTTGTTACGTTTTATATATGAGGGACGATCACCTTAAAAACAATGCTTAAAAAGTGATAAATATACTTGCTATTAACTGATTTTACCTTATGCTCAAGCCTCATTTTTTGTTGAGCTTACACCATGATAGACAAGGCTTTACTTCTTAAAACTCGCGAACTGTCGGAGCAATTAATTGCTTTACAAACGCCGATTAGAATACTCGATGCCATTAATTGGGATAAACAAATAAAAGAGGATTTTTTTAGGCAAAAGTGCCAAAAAAATCCGTTAGTCGATAGCGCTTATTATCAGCAGCGTGATTTAGGGTTTACCCCTAGCGAATTACGCCAAGCCTTTTCGACTTTGCATCGCAATATCATTAACCAGCTTGGGCAACTTAATCCTATTTCTCAATATATGGGTAAAATGTGTAGCGAGTATAAAACGGTGCTCAGTATGCTTGAGTATAGAGGTACGAGCGAGTTTCATGATTTGTCGGTAGAGCTTTTTGGGCACCCTAAAGATTTATTTCATGCGGGTGAGCCTTCACTCTTCGAACTTGCAAATATGCTAGAAAAACCGCTCCAAAATTTATTAGTAGCCGATATTTTACCTGATGACCCTATAAATATTGATGCAGGCGATGCGGTGCGAATACTATCAGAGCAAGTTAACAGTAGTATGTCAGGTATTAATGTAGAGGTTATGCTCAGCGACGGGATTGTTAGTGATGCGGCAGCAGGCGCAAATAATATTAAGCTAAACCAAGATGTTAAATTCTCACAACGTGAGCTTGATATTCTAGAAGTTCATGAAGGCTGGATACATGTAGGTACCACTCAAAATGGCTTAGCTCAACCTTACTTAACATGCTTGAGTAAAGGTACGCCAAGTTCAACGGTAACCCAAGAAGGGTTAGCTGTTTTAACAGAAATAATTACCCTCAAATCAACGCCTAGGCGTTTATCAAAGTTAGTAAATCGTATTCAAGCGGTTACCAAAGTGATTGATGGTGCAGAGTTTGTAGATATATTCCGTGATTACTTAGCGCAGGGGCTGTCTAAAGATGAAAGCTATACGTTAGCACAACGTGTATTTAGAGGTAGCACGGCAACAGGCTTACCTTTTACTAAGGATATTGCTTATATAAAAGGGTTTGTGCTGGTATATAACTTAATTCGTGTCGCTATTCAGCTTGGGCGCATTGATCAGCTGCCATTACTATTAGTAGGGAAAATATCTATTGATGACTTTAGACTTATATCGCAATTACATAGTTTAGGTGTTATTGAAAGCCCAAAATTTGTACCACCACATTTTAAAGATTTACGTGGTTTGGCGACGTGGTTGAGCTTTGGCAGATTTATAGGTGACTTATCGTTTGAGCAGTTAGAAAACGACTACAAGCCGTTATTTTTGTAAAAGGAGCGTTAGCTCCTTTTTATTGCTTCAAAGGTAGAGCTACATTTATATCGATTGCAGAAAATATAAAAAAAACGCAGTTGGAATGAGCAACTGCGTTGAAGTGTACAGGTACAAGCCAACGTACCTATAGCGAGGAACTTATTTTCTTAACCGGTTAAAACTTGGCTGTGTACTTGCTCGTTCAATACAACAACTTCAGCACGTTTAAAAAAGTTAAAGTCGGTTGCTGTAGCTAGCGTGTAAGCACCCATCATACGACTTATAATTAAATCGCCGTTGTTTAATTTTGGCAGCATAATTGAATCACTTATTACATCTATACTGTCGCAAGTTGGACCTGCAAGTACTGACTCAAAACGTTCGCCATCTTGTTTGGCACTACCGATAGGGTAGGCTGCCTCATCAAACATTAAGCCGCTAAAAGAGCCATAAATGCCATCATCTAAGTAGTACCATGTTTTACCTTCGCGCATTGCTTGTCCCATTACAGAGGCAACGCTCGTAACACTACTTGCTACAATAAAACGCCCAGGTTCAGCAAAAATTTGCATTGTTTCTGGTAGCTGTGCAAGTGCAGTATTAATAGGTGCACAAAACACATCAATTGGTAGCACATCCGCGCTGTACGGCACAGGAAAACCACCGCCAATATCTAGAGTACTTAGTGCTGGTAAACCTAACTCGCTCACTTGTTTAATCACTTTTGCACAGGCATTAATCGCCTCAACGTATTTAGTAGGATTAGGTGATTGCGAACCTACATGAAACGATAACCCTTTAATACGAATACCAAGCTGTTGTGCATAGCTAATAATGTCAATTGCTGCTTCTGGGCTGCAGCCAAACTTTTTAGATAAATCTGCAAATGCATCTTTATTACGAAAGCTAAGGCGCACTAAAATTTCAGCCTGATCTTTATAGGCAATAAACTTTTCAAGCTCGTTAATGTTATCCACCACAAACACTGTACAGCCGTAAGCAAGTGCGTCGCGAATGTCACTGTCGCGTTTTATTGGGTGTGTGTGAATAGTGCGCTCACTTGGCACGCCCTGGCTCGCGACTAAGTCCACTTCGCCACTGGTTGCTAAATCAAAGCTTGCGCCTTCTTCTAATAACGTGCGCACAACTGCAGCATGGGGTAAAGGCTTTAAAGCAAAATGTAATACAACGCCAGGCAGTGCGTGCTTAAGTGCACGGTATTGGTGGCGAATAGCTTCGCAATCAAGCACCATCAGTGGCGCGCCAAATTGTGCTGCAAGTTGTTCTATATGCATGTTGGTCGGTTGTACATAATCAATTGTTTGATTTGCAGCAACCGCTACTGCAGGTACTTTAGTTACGGTGTCTTGTAGTTGAGTTGATAAAGCCATTATAGTTTTCCGAGTCAGTTAAGCAACCGCTCGGGTTATGGTGTATCCACGAGTCGGTTGAGTGAGATCAATAGTGCATATGCACAGTCAAATTCACTCTTGGATAGTTGCTCTATCGCCTTGCTACAAACGGGGTTTGTAATGTACTCGGATTGGCTATCATCAAGAAGCGGCGAGATAATAATGTAGGTTTTTAATCAGTGCAATAAAAATATGAAATAATTTTAAAATAATTTATTTTATATAAGTATCATGAGGTTGCGTTAATTAGATGGGTTTATCTTGACGATTAACTTTACTCATCAGAGGTCAAATATACGTGTTCTTTAGCGTAAGCCAGTAACATTTCGCTAGATGTATCTGCACTATAGGCTTGCTGTAAGCTTTTTTGTAGGCGATCGTAAATTTCGGGGGTTTCCATTAAAATATTAATGGTTTTTATTACTTTTTCACCGAGTGTTGACTTACTACATGCAAAGTAGCCGTTAACAAACTCAGGGAACTCAGCTATTTCACGGCTGTCTATTTGTTTTAATTGCTCACTGGTGAGTGCACCGAGTACGTTAACCTCATAATCGACAATCATGTCTATTCTATTATGAATAAGAAGTTGAGGTAGTTGAGAGCTGGTGTCTTCAGAACTGATCGCGGCAATTTGATCTCTATACTTTGTTAAAACAGGCTCAAGTTTTTGATAACTTGTTCCTGAATCTACGGCAAGGGTAAAATCTTTTTCAAGTAATTGGGCAACAGAGACTCGTTCAGGAAAGTTTTGCAAGATGCGTTTAAAAGAATAAATTTTTCGTTGCTCGTAAATAGTGGTTGGTATATTTGAGAACAAAATATGCTTTTCACGCGCTGGCGTTTTTATTATATCGTAGCTGCATACTGCTTCATTACCCATAAGCCGCTTTATTAACCGTGCTTGATTGGTCCACTGCAATTTAGTGTCAATAGTATGATTGAGCAGGCTTTCGAATGTTTTATCTGAATTTAAAAAGCTATCAGTAGACGCATTCGCTCTGGAGAGTAATGTAAGTGGTTCATTTGCATGGATCAAAGGTGATATAAGCAGCACATGCAAGATAATTAAAAGTTTAGTAAATACAGACATGCAACTTAGTGTAAATGTTCTAAATATTATTGTCATAAAAAAAAGCCCAAACGGGCTTTTTTTAGGTTGAAATAATAGCGCCTGCTTTATTTTTAACGAGCGTTAGTGCTTTCAAATATTTTATCAGCAGAGGCAGCAACAAATCCCGTGTAAAGCTCGCCATCGGCTTTAGGGTATCTAATCGCAAACTCATAAAAACAGCTAGGGATGCGTAGTTCACCGTCGCTAAAGGTAACGGCGTAATCATCTGCAAGGGTAGATGATTGCTCTAATAACACCTCTGGTGAGCCTTTTACTTCGCCGCCAGATGTATTAAGAGCAAAACCTGCGTCTTTAAGCGCTTGGTTAACATCCTGAATATTGTCAAACTTAGCAAGCATGTTAATATTTACAGTAAAGTGATTGGCACGGTAGCCCCATGCCGACATCCATGCTGCGTACTCACTTTCAGCGAGTAATTGCTTGTAAGTGTCGCTACTTACCTGCCAATGGGTGCCTGAGTATAAAAAGTTATCGGCAGTTACTGCGTTTTCATCTATTTGATTTACCATATCGGTAACAATAGCTTGCAGCTCTGGTGAGCACTTTTCTACTAATAACTCTGAAATAAATACTTTAGGTTGCTTAGGGTCGCTGTGCTCGAAGTGCTTAGCGTATAGCTTTTTAGCTTCAAAGTGGTATTCGCCACACTCTGTATAACCCAGCGCTAAAAAGTGTGCGGCTAGTTTTTCAAGGCCTACTTTTTCAATATTAAAGGTACGCAGCGCAATATGGTCGTTAATAATGTCATCTTTTTGCGTTGAACCCAGAAGGTCATGAATTTTATCTGCCGATGGCGTAACTGCTAAATAGTTATCCCATAGGTTTTCAAATAATGTATTTACGTTGGTATGCATGTTAAATCCTTAAAAATGGGTATTATTCTATTACTAAGCCGGGTGCTAAAGTTTGCGGTAAATTTACTTTGTCTGATTCAACCGAAGCAACAGGGTAAGCGCAGTAATCTGCAGCATAATACGCACTTGCTCTGTGGTTACCACTTGCGCCTATGCCACCAAACGGCGCAGCACTAGAGGCACCTGTAATAGGGCGGTTCCAATTTACTATGCCAGCACGAATACGCTTTAAAAAGTGGCTGTAATCATCTTCGTTATCGCCAAGTAAGCCTGCTGATAAACCAAAGCTGGTGTTGTTAGCCTCTGCTATTGCGCTGTCAAAGTCGTTGTAGCGGTAAATTTTTATAAGCGGGCCAAAGTGTTCTTCATCGGCCATGTTGGTGATGTTAGTTACATCAATAATACCTGGGCTTACAAACCCTGTGCCTGCTTTTAACTGCTTAAGCTCAACGAGTATTTCGCCGCCGCTCTCAACTAATTCATTTTGCGCTGCAATCATACCCAGGGCGGCTTTTTCGCTTATCATCGCACCCATAAATGGCTGGTTAGTGGCAAAACTGTCATCAACAACAATATTTTTGGTTGCGCTAATAAGTTTTTCTAAAATGGCATCGCCATTGGTTGAATTCTCAATAAACACGCGGCGTGCACAAGTACAGCGCTGGCCAGAAGTAATAAAGCCAGATTGAATAATATCGTGTACTGCAGCGTTTACATCGGCAACATCTTTAACTATTAATGGGTTATTACCGCCCATTTCAAGCGCTAAAATCTTACCTGGGTGGCCGGCAAACTGCTTATGTAGTAAATGGCCAGTGTTTGAACTGCCGGTAAAAAATAAGCCGTCTATGTCTTTATGTGAAGCAAGTGCTTTACCGGTTTCTACTTCACCTTGTACTAGGTTAATAACACCCGCTGGTAAGCCCGCTTTTAACCAAAGTGCTAAAGTAAATTCAGCAACGTGAGGGGTTAGTTCAGATGGTTTAAATACCACGGTGTTACCCGCTAAAATGGCAGGTACAATATGGCCGTTTGGTAAATGCCCAGGGAAGTTGTAAGGGCCAAATATAGCCACAACGCCGTGTGGTTTATGGCGTATGAAGGCTTTAGCACCTGGCATTGGGTTTTCTGTGGTGCCGGTGCGTTCATTATAGGCTTTGATAGAAATGGCTACTTTACCTGTCATAGCGCCTACTTCTGTGCGTGTTTCCCAAAGTGGCTTGCCGGTTTCGCGCGCTATAATGGCTGCAAATTCTTCGCTGTGCTCTTTTAATTGTGCTACGAAGTTTTCAAGTATAGTAATACGCGACTCAATTGGCGTATCTGCCCATTGTACTTGTGCGGCTCTAGCTGCATTAATTGCAGAATCTACTTGCTCTGCATTTGCGCCATTGCCTTGCCATACAACTTCGCCGTTACTCGGATTAACAGAGCTAAAAGCGGGGCCTTGGCCTGAATGCCATTGGTTATTTATAAGGTGTGTGTTCATATTTGTTTTACAGGCGGAAAAAACGCGCTGCATCTCCTTGGGATAAATTAAGGGCATCAGCCACTTCTTGGCTTATTACTAATGTGTGCTTAGCGTGGTTATAATGGGCGTGCTGGGTAAAGGTTGCTCTAAACCCACTTACACCTTGATTACAAACGGCTAAAGTATCTGAGCTGTGCTGGCTAATATGTTCCAGCTCGCCAATGGTAATAGGGCATACTTGAGACTCACGAATACTGCGAATATTACCAAGCTTTGCTTCTACCGTAGGGCCCGCATCAAACAAATCAACGTAGCCACGATGCTCAAAACCTTCTTTTTCAAGTAATTTGAGCGCCGGTTTTGTTTTGTCATGCACGTGGCCAATAACTGCTTGGGCTTTTTTACTGAGTAAGTTTACATAAATAGGGTATTTAGGCATTAACTCACTAATAAACACTTTATCGCCGAGACCCACTAAATGGTCGGCTTGAGGAAACTCAATGCTAAAAAAGTGCTCCTGCAACCATTGCCAAAACGGTGAATGGCCTTCTTCGTCACTTACACCACGCATTTCAGCTATCACTGTGTCGGTAAAGCGTTCGCTGTGCTGCGCCATAAATAAAAAACGTGAGCGTGATAAAAAGCGCCCGGTTAAGCCTTTACGGCTGTTTTCGCGCAAAAACAAAGTGCATATTTCAGAGCATCCGGTGTAATCGTTACACATACTTAAAATATCAACGGTATTATAAACATTCAGTGTAGGCGAGTGGTGTACTGTTTTACCTAAATGGTAATGGTACAAAGGCACAGATAAACCAACAGCGGCTTCTATGGCGGTAGTACCAATTACTTCACCTGTTTCGCTATCTTCTAAAACAAATAGGTAGCTTTCATCGAGTGGCTGATTGATATTTTTAGCAAAGCTTTTTTCGGCGCGATCTATTTTTTCTTTTAATTGCTCATCATCTACAGGCAGTGAGGTAAAGCCATGGCCTGACTCGATTGCAATTTGCTTAAGTGCAGCAAAATCTGCAGTGGTAATAGGACGTAATACTTGCATTTATTACTTGCTCCAACAGCGCGCCCTAGAGCGCGCTTAATTAAATTAGCCGTTTACTACGTCGCTTGCTGCTTTTTCAAAGCGTGCTAGGCCTTCTTTAATGTCTTCAAATGGAATTACTAAAGAAGGAGTAAAACGAATCACGTTCATGCCCGCCACTAAGTTCATTAAGCCATTGTTAGCACTTGCAACTAAAAAGTCGCGTGCGCGGCCTTCAAATTTTTCGTTTAATACAGCGCCAATAAGTAAACCTTTACCACGTACTTCACTAAATACGTTGTACTTTTCGTTAATAGCGTTTAAGCCATCGCGGAATAACTGCTCGCGCTCTTTTACGCCATTTAATACATCAGGCGTATTTACTGTATCAAAGGCTGCTTCTGCTACGGCACATGCCAGTGGGTTACCACCGTAAGTAGAGCCGTGCGTACCTACTTTTAAATGCTCAGCAATAGCTGTGCGGGTGATCATCGCACCAATAGGAAAACCACCACCAAGTGCTTTAGCGGTCGTTAAAATATCAGGCACTACGCCTAAGCCTTCGTATGCGTATAAATCGCCAGTACGGCCAACACCGGTTTGTACTTCATCAAAAATAAGCAGTGCATTATGCTTAGTACATAACTCGCGTACTTTTTTAGCAAATTCATCTGTTGGTGAAATAATACCGCCTTCACCTTGCAGTGGCTCCATCATTACTGCACACGTTTTATCACTAATAAGTGCTTCAAATGCTGCAATGTCGTTGTAATCACAATGCATAATGTCGCCAGGCTTAGGACCAAACCCATCAGAGTAAGCTGCTTGGCCGCCCACGGTTACTGTAAAAAATGTGCGGCCGTGAAAACCTTTATTAAAGGCAATAATTTGCGATTTTTCTTCGCCGTGTACATCTAAAGCAAAACGACGCGCTAGCTTGAGTGCTGCTTCGTTAGCTTCTGCGCCTGAGTTTGCAAAGTAAACTTTATCAGCAAATGTGGCTTCAACCATTTTTTGTGCTAAACGCAGGGCAGGTTCGTTAGTCATTACATTTGATAAGTGCCAAATTTTCTCGCCTTGCTCTTTTAAAGCAGATACAAGTGCAGGGTGGCAGTGGCCTAAACAATTAACGGCAATACCACCAGCAAAATCAATAAACTCGTTGTTATTTTGATCCCATACACGTGAGCCTTCACCTCGCACTGGAATAACAGCCGACGGGTTGTAGTTTGGCACCATTACATCGTTAAATAAGTCTCTTGTTACTTGCATTATGTACACCTAAAAATTGTGAATATTGAATAAAGATTAGCAAAATAAAAACGTTAGCGTTTTCTCAGCTAGATAATTTTTGTTATTGCTGGTTATTATCGAAGGTTATAGGTTAAATTTGCAGTGCTATTTTGTGAAAAATGATTACAATAAAAGTCAAAATAACGAAATTAATAAGCAATATGATAACTCCACAAGATGAAAAGCTACTTTCAATTTTAAAAACAAATGCACGTGCAAGTATTTCTGACCTAGCGCGCATGCTTAATTTATCGCGCTCTACCGTGCAAAGCCGTATGTTAAAGCTTGAAGAAACCGGTGTTATAAAAGGGTATAGCGTAGATTACGGTGAAGACTATTTAAGCAGTATGGTGTCGGCTCATGTGTCTATAAAAGTGATGCAAAAACTCACCACCAAAACCAATTTAGAGCTAAAACAAATTGATGCTATTTCCCAGCTTTATGCAATAAGCGGTGAGTTTGATTTAATTGCTGTAGTGCAAGCGCAAAATTTAGAAAAACTAAGCCATTTACTTGATGATATAGGTAATTTAGATGGCGTAGAGCGCACAACGTCGTCGGTTATTTTAGAAACAAAATTTAAGCGTTAGCTTAAATAATTAAAATACAATATGGTTACTTATTGATTTAGTTTAATATTTAATTATTTTGAAGTTAGGCAATTTATTTAACGCTGACTATACTTATTTTAATTAATAATTATTTAGCAATGGATTATGCCCACAACGCTATTTTTTGTGCTGTTAACTTTAACTGAGCCTTTAAAATTTGGTACCAATGTATCGCTTACAACGCCAGATAATGCGGTTAACCAAGTGCAATGTATATTACACAATATGAACATGCCATTTGAGTTGAAATCGCTGTCTTGGCTTAGGGCTCGTCGCGAAGTAAAGTTAGATAGATTAGATGGGTATTTTACAACGCATTTAACCTATGAGATGAGCCAGCATGGTAAGTTGTCGTCACCTATTTATCTAGAAAATTGGTACTGGTTTACTCACCCCAATAGTATTAATGTAGATCCCAAAAAATTGCGTTATGGTGTAGTCCGTGGCAGTTATCAAGCTAATTGGTTTAAAACACAAAATATTACCTCGCTTGTTGAGGTAAACTCGCTGGAAGAAATAGTGAACGTGCTTCACCATCATAGGGTAGATAAAGTATTACTCGATTTAGATGATTTTAATAATACTGCTGACAACTTAGGTATTGACGCTTCGCCATACCAACGCTCGTTTTATCGCTATGTGCCTTTAGGTGTTTTTGCTGCCAATAAGCTTATTAATTCGCATCCATCTTTTTTAGACAAATTTGACGAAACGATCCCACAATGTGCTCCTGCACCGTTTTACTTATCCCAAGGTGAACAAGTACAAATACTTGATAAGTTGTTAACGCCACTGGAGGGGTTAATTTCACAGCCAATAATCACAGATACAGTAACACAGAGTAACCATATTCAGCTGAGCAAAAAAGAGCTTAAACTAGCAGATGAGCTTTGGGTTAAAGAAGTAAAAGCACATCAACATGGTTTAGCTAAAAAGATGTTACTTATTGATGCCTCATTATATTTAAAACAATGGCAAACTCAGTTCAACGGCATAGTTACAGAAACTATACTGATAGATAAGCAAGGCAAAAATGCGGCTATAAGTAAAATAACCAGTGATTATTGGCAAGGTGATGAGAGTAAATTTAGTCTTGTATACAAACAATCTATAGCACATCGCTTTAGCAGCGTTGAATATGATGCGTCAACACATCATTTTCAGGTACATCTAAGTTTACCTATAAAAGATCCCCAAGGCGAACATATTGGCGTTATTACTTTAGGGGTTGATGTAGAAAAAGCGCTGCATTCATTTAACAATATCGTATTAAATTAAAGCGAGCTCAATACCTTATTAAAACCCCGTATGTATAGCTTTTATATATTGCTATTTACTTACAGCAGTTGTTGGTTTTAGAGCGTGTTTGATAATGGTTTTTTTTGCTTCATTTAATTTAATAATGTACGCATTTCCTCCTACCAGCCCTTTAAATTCTTCATCGGTAAAAATAAGTGTATTATCGTCATAAAAGGTGATTGCTTCTTTTTGCGTAACAATACCTAAATCGATTCGAGAAACATCACCAGAAAAAAACTTATCCCCTTTAAAATTTTCGAACAGCCAAATACTGGTAGAATCCAGAAGCACAAGTTTAGTTCTGTCTGGGCTAAGCGCAGCGGATGTGATCCAACATAGTTTTTCAAGGGTTGTGCATGTTTTAAATGAATCAATTAGCTGTGCATCAAAATTAGCTGCATGATCGCCCACTTTATAAACATTGGTTATGCCATCGAAAGGTTCGGTTCTATTTTTGGTAAATAAATATAAATGGCGTTTGTACTCAACAAAAGCCTCTAAATCAAAGTTGCGTTTGTTAGGCTTTATGGGGGTGCCGTCCATTTCAGGATAAGTAAATTTAATAATTTCGGCTTCGGTGGTCTCTGTTTTTATATCAATAGGGTTTTCTATTTTATAAATAGTTAACCACTTTCTATCGTTTTTATTATTGCCAAAATCACCTAAGAAAAAATGACCAAATTTATTTTGTGTCATATCTTCCCAGTCTATATTTTTAGCATTAGTAACTAGGATTTCTTTTTCAATCGCGCCATCTTGACCTAAGCGATATAGCTTTGGATCGTCACCGCCATCATTAATCGCCCACAAACGTTTGTTTTTATCAAACTCAATACCTGAAATTTCTTTTAACTTCGGATCTACTGATAATTGCTTTTTACTATAAAGGGTATATATAGAAAGGCTTACAAAGGAGGCAAGTGCAATAAATAAAATCACCGTAGTGAATAAAATGCTTTTTTTCAACATGAAATTTTTGGTATTTCAGAGACGTAAGATGCTGTGTATTATTACTTAAGCACACTGATAACGAAAGAATTTTATAGGTTGGTGTGAACTTATATACGATTTTTTGCTCAATATATTAATAATGAAAAATGATTAAGTTGGTTTAATACTTGCTGTTCATTAGTTTGTCATTAATAAGCGATAATTTTTATCGAAATCGCACCTTATATGTGCAGCTTAAAACTTTTTTGCACTGTAATAATGCGTAAATAAAAATTTGTTTAAATTACCCGCGTTTAATGATGTTTAAATGCACCCCACATCGCCCTTTGAAGTGTTGTATCGGCCCTGTGGCAAAGATTAAGTACCCATTTTGGTTTAGTTGGAGCCTACTATGTTGAATAAACGTTTTTTTAAAACAAAAAATGAAGCTGAAGTTACCTTTGAGTTTACTCACCCTGATGCAGAGCAAGTAAGTTTAGTTGGCGAATTTACCGATTGGCAACCGGTACCCATGAAGCTTAATAAAAAAGAAGGGGTATTTAAATGCAAGCAGAGATTGCCTGTTGATCAGCAGTATCATTTTCGTTATTTGATTAATGGTGATATTTGGGATAACGACCACCAAGCGGATGATTACCTACCTAATACATTTGGCACAGAAAATAGCATAGTGAATACTCAACGCATAAATTAAGGCGAGTAAATGGACGCACTTTCGCAGTTGTTTTATTTGCACGGTATTGGTTATGAGTTTACTAAATACACGGGCGAGCAGGTTATATTTAGCGAAGACACGCGCAAACGTGCCTTACAATGTTGTGGCGTAAATACTGATGATGGGCACCAAATCGCACAGCTTAATTATCAATTAGATGTTGCGCCTTGGTTAGAATTATCGCCCGATACCAGCTTAGTGAATTTAACTGATAACCTTTTTTATATTCGTATAGATGAGCGTCAGCTTGATTTACCTGTTGCAATAAGGTTGCCAAAGTTAAATGTCACTTTTGAACGTGCTAACTTACATAATTTGGCCATCACTGGCGATTACTATGTACATGGCGTGCGTTATATTGAAGTGGCAGTGCCTTTAGGAGTTATTCCGGTAGGTTATCATCAGGCGCGGGTTAGTGTAGGGGAGCAAAGCAAAGAGATTCAATTGTGGGCCATCCCAGAAAAAGTTTTTCAAGTAGATGATACTAAGCGCACTGGGCTTTCGCTGCAGTTGTACACGGTTAAAAATAAAGCAGGCCTAGGTATAGGGGATTTTAATGATTTACTAGAGCTATGTGATTTATGTGCACAGCAGCACTTGGACTACATATTACTTAATCCATTACATTTGTTGTTTGCACAGCAAAGTGATCGAGCTAGCCCCTATAGCCCTAATAGCCGTGCGTTATTAAATCCTTTGTACATTTCTGTTGAGCTTTCAGCTGATGGTAAAAATAACCCGCAGTTAAATGCTTTGTTACACAGTGATGAGGTAAAAGCGCTTTTAAACTGCAATGAACAGTTTATAAATTATGAAAAAGTAAGTGCAGTTAAATATGCATTATTTAAAGCGCTATTTAGTCATTTTGAAGCACATGCCAGCGCTTCACGGCGCGATGAGTTTGCACAGTTTTGCAAACAAAACGCCCAGACCCTAACTACGCTAAATTCAGCCAATCCTACTTTTGATTACTATTTACAATGGCAAGCTAAATTACAATTAAGCCACTGCCAGCAGCATTGTTTAGATAAAGGCATGGCAATAGGTTTAATTAATGACCTTGCTGTTGGTTGTGCAGGAGATGGCGTTGAGTATCAATCTCAGCAATCACTTTTTAGTAATAATGCCAATGTTGGCGCGCCGCCAGACCCATGGGCGCAAGCAGGGCAAAATTGGGGATTGCCTGCGCTTAACCCGCAACAATTAAAAAATGATCATTTTGCCTTTTATCGCTCACTTATTCGCGCAAACATGCAAGGCGTTGGGGGGTTGCGCATTGATCACGTTATGGCACTAAGGCGCTTATGGTGGTGCTTTGAAAATAATCATACACAAGATGGCTGTTATGTTTATTACCCTTTCGAGCACTTATTGGCTATTTTAAAAATAGAGTCTCACCTTAATCAGTGCATAGTAATAGGAGAAGACTTAGGCATAGTCCCGCCCGAGGTTAAACACGCACTTGCTGTAAGTGGCATTTATTCAAATAGTTTATTTTATTTTGAAAAACAACATGATGGCGAGTTTCTTCCGTTACAACAATTACCTAAGCATTGTTTAATTATGATAGCCAATCATGACGTACCGCCATTTTGCGGCTGGTGGCAAACAGATGATTTAGATATTAAACGCCAGTATCAGCTTATTGATGATCAGCAGTACCAACAGCAACTGCTCGAACGACAACAAGAAAAACAACGATTACTGCGTTTTATACGATTACATAGCGCAGAGCAACTTAGCGAAACGAGTGATGCTATGTGTGTTTACGGTGAACTTGCCAAAGCACTTGCACAGAGTGATAGCCGTTTATTTGCACTTCAGCTTGATGATTTAGATAAACAAACGTATCCGGTGAATATACCCGGTACTAATACCGAATACCCAAATTGGCGCCGTGTTTTAACGCACTCATGTAACGATATTTTTAAAAATAATGCCAGTACCTTGGCTGCAGTTAATTCAATAAGGAAAGGATATGAGTAGTACCGCACCAAAGGTTTCATTACAGACCCATTACGACGCACAGGTAACTGCACTGCAAGGCGGCAGATTTAAAGACCCTTTTAGTTTTTTAGGGGCGCATGCCTATAAAAATGGCTACGAAATACGCGTGTATTTACCCGCAGCAAAAAATGTAAATATTATTATCAATGATAAAAAAGTAATTGCTAAGCGTTATAACAACAGCGATTTATTCATTGCAGCAAGCAACGAAATGCCCGCGCAACCTTATAAATGTGAGGTTGACTATGCAGAGTCAGCATTATGCTTTTACGATGAATATAGCTTTTCAAGTAGCCTAGATACGGATGCAATGTATTTATTTAACGAAGGCAGTTTAGAGCATGCATATAAACATTTAGGCGCACACTTTATTAACCAACAAGGGATTAATGGCGTGCGTTTTTGTGTGTGGGCGCCTAATGCAGCCAGTGTGTCTGTTATAGGCGAATTTAACCTTTGGCAAGCTAACCGCCATTACATGCGCTTTCATCCTGCGTGTGGTGTGTGGGAGCTTTTTATCGCTGGGCTTCAGCCCGATACCTGTTATAAATTTTCTATTGTGACACAGCAAGGCGATGTACTTGAAAAAGCAGATCCATTCGCCTTTAAAATGCAGCAAGCCCCAGGTACAGCTAGTGTGTTACAACAACAAGCAGCGGCTATTACCCTAAGTGATAGCGAGCTTAAAAATCGTCAAAAGCGTAACCATATAGACGCGCCAATCAGTATTTACGAAGTGCACTTAGGCTCGTGGCAACGGGCTGAAGAAAACCGCTATTTAAGCTATAGCGAGCTTGCCGACAAACTGGTTAATTACACCCTTGAAATGGGCTTTACCCATATTCAATTAATGCCAATAAGTGAATACCCGTTTGATGGCTCGTGGGGTTATCAGCCGGTGGGGTTATTTGCACCAACTAGTCGCTTTGGTGATTACTCCAGTTTTAAGTACTTTGTTCAGCGGTGCCACAAAGCAAACTTAGGTGTGCTACTTGATTGGGTGCCTGGGCATTTTCCTAGTGATCCGCATGGTTTACACCACTTTGACGGCACGCATTTATTTGAACATGCCGATATTCGACAAGGCTTTCACCCTGATTGGAACACCTATATTTATAATTACGACCGCCCGGAGGTTAAAAGCTTTTTAATTTCTAATGCGATGTATTGGCTAGAGCAATTTGGTCTTGATGGTCTGCGCGTAGATGCGGTGGCTTCCATGCTTTATTTAGATTACAGCCGTAAAGCAGGGCAGTGGGTTGCTAATTGTTATGGCGGGCGAGAAAACCTAGGCGCTATTGAGTGCTTAAAGCAGGTAAATTTGCGTAGTTATAAAAATAATACAGGCATTATGATGGTAGCTGAAGAGTCGACCGCGTGGCCAGGAGTTACTCAAAGTGTTGAACATAATGGCTTAGGTTTTGGTTACAAATGGAATATGGGGTGGATGAACGACAGCCTTCATTATATGCAGCACGATCCGCTTTATAGGCAGCACCACCATCACGAAATGACGTTCTCTATGGTGTACGCATTTAGCGAAAATTACATTTTACCGCTAAGTCATGACGAAGTTGTACATGGTAAAGGTTCGCTAATTGAAAAAATGCCCGGTGATGATTGGCAAAAATTTGCCAATTTACGGGCGTATTACGCATTTATGTGGGCGCACCCAGGTAAAAAGCTGCTGTTTATGGGCGGCGAAATAGCACAGCGAAAAGAGTGGGATCACAACCATTCTATTGATTGGCATTTGCTAGAGCATAAAAGCCACCGCGGTATACAAAACACTGTACAAGCGCTCAATACTGTTTATAAGCAGTCACCTGCATTGTATGAACTCGACTCAAGCCCTGCGGGTTTTGAATGGATAGATAACAACAATAACGAGCAAAGTATATTTAGTTTTGTACGTTATGCTAAAAATGCCCACGACTTTATTGTCGTAGTGGCAAACTTTACGCCTGTTTCTTATCAAGAGTATGAAATTGGAGTACCCGTAGCGGGTAAATACAAGGTTATTTTAAACACCGATGATGACGCTTTTTTTGGCTCAGGCATTAAAGTAACAGCAAACAAAAACGCCACGGTTAGTAGTGTAGAGGCAAGCGCTCATGGCTTTTCGCATAGCATTAAAATTGCTATTGGCGGCCTAACGACTATTTATTTACAAAAGGTTGAAGATGAGTAATCGATTTGAGGTTTCACATGGGCAACCACAGCCACTTGGCGCAACTATTTGCAGTGGCGGCGTTAACTTTAGTTTGTACGCACCTAAAGCAACACAAGCTTATGTGTGCTTATTTGATAAAAGCGGGCACTCTGAAATATTAAAAGTAACCATGCATATCAACGAAGGCGGTATATGGACAGCTTATGTTGCGCCATTAGATGAAGGCGCATTGTATGGTTATCGCATAGAGGGAGAGTACAATCCCGAAAAAGGCCTGCTATTTAACGAACACAAATTACTCCTTGACCCATATGCAAAAGATTTATTTGGCGAATTTACATGGAGTGAGCGTCATTATGGGCAAATGCCAATTGGTACTAAAAGCACGGTTAACAATGCCATTGATATACCTAAATCGCGTGTCATTAACAG
Organism: Pseudoalteromonas sp. MM1; assembly: GCF_030296835.1. Taxonomy (NCBI): domain Bacteria; kingdom Pseudomonadati; phylum Pseudomonadota; class Gammaproteobacteria; order Alteromonadales; family Pseudoalteromonadaceae; genus Pseudoalteromonas; species Pseudoalteromonas sp. MM1. The sequence continues at coordinate 480,985 of NZ_AP027923.1, forward strand.
CCAGCCTTATAAACATAAAAAGCCAAACCATAGCTGGTGTAATACCGTTATTTATGAGTGCCATGTAAAAGGAACCACGTGTCGACATCCTAATATACCTAAAAATTTGCAAGGCAAGTTTTTAGGTTTAAGCCATCCTAATTTTATTGAGCATTTGCATAATTTAGGGGTTACCACACTAGAGTTACTCCCTGTACATGCTTTTATAAGTGAGCAATTTTTAACAGCAAAAGGGCTACAAAATTATTGGGGCTACAACACGCTCAATTTTTTTACTCCGCATAAAGATTATTTGGTTAATGACGACATTAACGAATTTAAACAAATGGTTAGCGAGCTTCATAAAGCGGATATAGAGGTTATTTTAGATGTGGTTTATAACCACACCGCAGAAGCAGGGACTGATGGGCCTATATTATCGCTCAGAGGGCTAGATAACCTCGCTTACTACCGTACGGTTGCTGACAAGCCTCAGGTGTACATAAACGATACAGGCTGTGGTAACACCATTAATATTGACCATCCTAAAACTTTAAAGCTGGTACTAGACAGCTTACGTTACTGGGTACAAGTAATGGGAGTTGACGGCTTTAGATTTGATTTAGCTACTATTTTAGGTAGAAATACTCATGGTTTTAATACCGCTCATGCGTTTTTTCAAGCCATTGAACAAGATCCTGTTTTAAGCTGTGTAAAGCTTATCAGTGAGCCTTGGGATATAGGGCCAGGAGGCTACCAACTGGGCGCATTTCCAGCTCCCTGGCGAGAGTGGAATGACCAATACCGCGATGTAATACGCCGTTTTTGGCAAAGCGAGGAAGGTGTTATTGCAAATGTGGCAAAACGGATTCATGGCTCATTTGATATTTTTGAGCACAGCCAGCGCGGGCCACTCAATAGCATTAACTTTATTACCAGCCACGATGGTTTTACGCTTGCTGATTTAGTCAGTTACGAGCACAAACATAATGAAGCGAATGGCGAGCAAAATCGTGATGGTCATAGTGCTAATCATTCAACCAATTGTGGTGTTGAAGGGTTTACAAATGATGCCAAAGTTATTGCTCTAAGACTGCAACAACAAAAGAACTTTTTACTTACGCTGATACTCTCAAAAGGGGTCCCTATGATTGCCTCAGGCAGTGAAATGGGGCACTCGCAAGGGGGGAATAATAATGCATATTGTCAAAATAACCGCACCAGTTGGTTAGCATGGAAAGACTCGCAGCTAAATCATTCACTAATCCGATTTATTGATGATGCATTAAAAATAAGACGCGGCCACAGTGCCTTTAAACACAGTGTGTTTTCAGAAGATATTGACGAGCGCTTTACGGTTAAATGGTTTACCGAGCAAGGCGTAAAAATGACAAACGAGCATTGGCACGAGCCGCAAAGGCAGTTTTTGATGTACAGCTTGTTAGATAAGCAAAATAAATATGCCTTATTGATCATTTTAAATGCGAGTAAAAAAACAGTTTTTTGTAAGTTACCCCCATCGCCTATAGCGGCGCAATGGGACATGGTTTTATCTAGTGTACATAACGCATCGCTCAGCAATAAAGAGGATGCAATAGTCGAAATTTCAGCACAGAGTAGCTGGGTTTTTAGTGCAAATTTAGAGGACGAAGGTCATGTCTAAGCAAGACGAAAATGTGTGTGTGGTAAAAGGGTGGCAAGAGGCCCCTGTAATTGATGAAAGCACTTTAAAAGATGATTTAACTCGGCATTTTTACTACAGTTTAGGGCGTGACAAAGTGGGTGAGTCGCAACTGTACTTATACCACGCGTTAGCACTGACAATCAGAGATCGGCTTGTTGCACGCTGCAGAGAAACCAAACAACAGATCAAGCAAGAAAAACGCCGTAAAACAGCCTACCTATCGCTAGAATTTTTAATGGGTAGAGCACTTGGTAATGCAATTTTAAACCTCGATTTAGACGAGCAAGTCTCCAGTGCCCTACAAGAATATTGCACCACAATTGAAACCGTAGCCCAAGCAGAGCACGATGCGGGCCTAGGCAATGGTGGTCTTGGGCGTTTAGCTGCTTGCTTTTTAGATAGCTGTGCAAGCCTTGCGCTCCCCGTGGTTGGTTACGGTATTCGCTACGAATACGGCATGTTTAACCAATCATTAAAAAATGGTCACCAAGTTGAGCAACCTGATAACTGGCTTCGTGAGGGGCACCCTTGGGAACTTGCCGCACCTGAGCAATCGCAACGTGTGAAGTTTTTTGGTCATGTACAAAGTTATACCGACAAACATGGGCGAGAGCACCGTCAATGGGTTGGTTGTCACGACGTATTGGCCGTGCCATATGATGTGCCTATTCCTGGTTATAAAAACGATATTGTTAATACGCTAAGGCTATGGAAATCAGAAGCGACCGACGAATTTAATTTAACCGAGTTTAATGCGGGGAGTTATTCAGAAGCCGTAGCACAAAAAAACTTAGCAGAACAAATCACAATGGTGCTTTACCCAAATGACAGCAGTGAAAATGGTAAAGAGCTTAGATTACGCCAACAGTACTTTTTATCATCTGCGAGCATTCAAGATATCGTATCGCAATGGGTTGAACAGTACGGCGAAGACTTTAGTGACTTTGCTGCACATCATGTATTTCAATTAAATGATACGCACCCTAGTATTGCCGTGGCAGAGTTGATGCGCATTTTGGTTGATGACTACGAGCTTGATTGGGATAAAGCGTGGGAAATTACAACCAGCACAATGGCTTACACTAACCACACATTATTGCCAGAGGCATTAGAAAAATGGTCGGTGCCACTTTTTGCAAAACTACTGCCACGAATTTTAGAAATTATTTATGAAATAAATGCCCGCTTTTTAGCGCAAGTGGCCCAGCATTGGCCTGGTGATGTAAGCAAACAGCGTGCGCTGTCGTTAATTGAAGAAGGCGACGTGCCGCAAATACGCATGGCTTATTTAGCGATTGTGGGTAGCTATTCGGTAAATGGTGTGGCCGCACTACATACTCAACTTTTAAAAGAAGGGCTATTTAAAACCTTTTATGAGCTTTGGCCTAATAAATTTAATAATAAAACCAATGGGGTTACGCCAAGGCGTTGGTTAGCACACTGCAACCCAGCCTTGAGCAAGTTAATTACAGAAAAAATTGGCTCAAAATGGGTTAGCGACTTTGCAGATATTAGCCAATTACGCCGCTACTTTGACGACAGGACGTTTCATCAGCAATGGCAAAATGTTAAACGCGAAAACAAACAACGTCTTGTCGATTTAGTGAAGGAGCGCTGTGGTGTTGATTTTGACGTGGATATGATGTTTGACGTACAAGTTAAACGTATTCACGAATACAAGCGCCAGCTATTAAATGTGCTTCATGTTATTCATTTATATGACCGTATACGCCGAGGCGATACCACAAACTTAGTACCTCGTTGTGTGCTGCTAGGAGGTAAAGCTGCCCCTGGTTACTACATGGCTAAAAAAATAATTAAGCTCATTAATAATGTCGCTGAAGTTATTAATAAAGACCCACTTGCAGCACCTTATTTACGAGTTGCGTTTTTGCCAAATTATAATGTGACCGCAATGGAAACTATTTGCCCTGCAACCGATTTATCAGAGCAAGTTTCGACCGCAGGTAAAGAAGCTTCAGGCACTGGCAACATGAAGTTTATGATGAATGGCGCGCTTACTATTGGTACGTTAGATGGGGCTAATATTGAAATTAGAGACGCTGTTGGCGCTGATAACTTCTTTTTGTTTGGTGCGCAGGCTCATCAAATTGATGATATTAAATCGCGTTATAACCCTTCTCATTTAATAGAGCAAAACAGCGACCTAAGCCATGTAATGCAGTTACTCGAAAGCGGGCAGTTTAACCTGTTTGAGCCTAATTTATTTGACGACATTATTAACGCTATTAAAAGCCCTCACGATCCTTGGTTGGTTGCACATGACTTTGAAAGCTATGTAGTAGCGCAAAAGCAGGTAGAGGCCGCGTATCAAGACCAAACGCATTGGACGCAAATGAGTATTTTAAATACGGCCGCAAGTGGCATATTTTCAAGTGATAGAACCATAAGCCAATATAGTGAAGATATTTGGCACTTAACCCCCCTAACTATTAGTGAAACAGACTTACACGCAACTACGAGCCATGCCACTAAGAGCACAGACTAAACGGAGAGAGTATTATGCCTAGTTATGCAAATCGTTACATAAGTAGCTTAACCCGAGATACGTACGCGTTAATACTGGCTGGAGGACGCGGCTCACGCTTACACGAATTGACAGATTGGCGCGCTAAGCCCGCTGTTTATTTTGGCGGTAAGCACCGTATTATCGATTTTCCATTATCAAATTGTATTAATTCCGGTGTGAGGCGTGTAGGCATAGCCACACAATATAAATCGCACTCTTTGATTCGCCATGTTAATCGCGCATGGGGCCATTTTAAAAAGGAATTAGGGGAGTCGGTTGAAATTTTACCCGCTTCTCAGCGTAATGGTGATGAGTGGTATTGTGGGACTGCCGATGCGGTTTTTCAAAACATGGATATTATTCGCCACGAACTGCCAAAATATGTGATGATTTTGTCAGGCGATCACGTTTATAGAATGGATTACGGCGCTCTATTAGCCGAGCATGTGCAAAAAGGCGCCGACATGACCGTATGTTGCCTCGAAGTACCTGTTGAAGAGGCCGCAGATACATTTGGGGTAATGACTGTTGATGAAAAAAATCGGGTGTGTCGCTTTGATGAAAAACCCGCCATCCCCAGCTCTGTCCCTGGTAAGCCTGGAACCTGCTTAGCTTCTATGGGTAACTATGTGTTTAATACCGAGTTTTTATTTGAGCAGCTAAAAAAAGATGCAGACAATGAAGGTTCTGGCCGCGATTTTGGGCACGATATTATTCCGGCAATTATAGAAGAGCACAGTGTGTATGCGTTTCCGTTTAGAGATCCCATGCAAGAAGGGCAACCTTATTGGCGCGATGTAGGAACGTTAGACTCATTTTGGGAAGCCAATATGGAATTGGTAATGCCCGAGCCACAGCTAGATTTATACGATCCAACATGGCCTATTTGGACCTACCAAGAACAGCTGCCACCGGCTAAGTTTATTTTTGATGATGAAGATAGACGCGGTATGGCGGTAGACTCTACGGTATCGGGAGGGTGCATTGTATCAGGCTCGGTGGTTAGAAAATCATTGCTGTTTTCTAACGTGCATGTGCGCTCATTTTGTGAAATTGAGCAATCGGTTATTTTACCTGGGGCTGTTATTAATCGTCATTGTAAAATTAGGCGAGCCATAATTGATAGAAGCTGTGAAATACCCGCCGGACTTGAAATTGGCTACGATAGAAAAGCCGATGAAGAAAATGGCTTTAGGGTGTCTAAAAAAGGCATAGTGCTTGTGACCCGTGATATGCTCACTGAACTTGCTAAAAAGCTTGAGCGTCAAGCACACGAAAATAAAAAGTTCGCTTAAAATCGGATGCGAATAACAAAGGTTAAGGAAGTAGTAAATAAATGCATGTATTAATGGTTGCCGCAGAAAACGATGCTTTACCAAACGCTAAAGTGGGCGGGGTAGCAGATGTAGTCAGAGATGCCCCAAAAGCACTAGCCGCACAAGGCGTGAGCGTAGATGTTGTTATTCCTGATTATGGGTTTGAGCAACTGCAACGTGAATATATAGGTGATGTCACTGTTATATTTAGAGCGCAGCCGCAGGTATTATCTTTATTTAAAATAAGTGATGACAACACACACATTAATCAATTTGTTATTTCGCACCCACTGTTTAGCCAATCGGGTTCGGTGTATTGTAATGACGAACCCGGGCGACCTTTTGCAACAGATGCAACCAAATATGCATTATTTAGTGCCGCAATATGTGAAGTGTTACTACAGGGATTATTAAAGCGCCCTCAAGCACTGCATCTTCACGATTGGCACAGCGCGTGTGTTGCCGTGTTATTAAAATTTGATAAACGCTACGATACGCTTGCTAATTTACATATTGCCTACACCGTTCATAATTTAGCACTGCAAGGGATCAGGCCTTTTAAACACGACGACTCGAGTTTAGAAGCCTGGTTTCCTTCGTTAGGTTATAACGGGCAACATTTGTGTGACCCTCGTTACCCACACTGCTTTAACCCTATGCGCAGTGCTATAAATTTGGCAGATAAAGTGCATTTAGTCTCACCTACTTACAGTACTGAGGTACTTAAGCCGAGTAATTATCAGCAAGGTTTTTTTGGTGGTGAAGGTTTAGAGCTTGATTTACAAAATCAATCGGCTCAAGGCAAGGTGGTGGGAATATTAAATGGCTGTGAATACCCTGAGCAAATCCCTGAGCAGGTTACTTTATCGCTTTTGTATGAGCGTATTGAACATACCTTATTTAATTGGATGACAAAACATGAGCAGCTTGAAACGAGCTACTATGTTGCGCATCAGCGCATGCTGCAGTTTAAAAACACGCCAATAGATGGGCCCCTAGTAACAAGTGTTGGCAGGTTGACTGAACAAAAGGTGTTATTACTTTGCCAGCAGTATGGGGGCGAATTAGCGCTTGATACAGTATGTGAAATAATTAACCGTTTTAATGGTCGTATAATTATTTTAGGCTCAGGTGACAAAGCCCTTGAGAGTATTTTCACCAAGGCCATGGCACGTAATGCAAACTTGTTGTTTTTAAAAGGGTATGGGCAAGGTATTGGCGATAGCTTATATGAGCTTGGGGATTTATTTTTAATGCCAAGCTCGTTTGAGCCTTGCGGAATTAGTCAAATGCTTGCTATGCGCGCAGGGCAACCTTGTTTAGTACACAGTGTTGGTGGTTTAAAAGACACAGTAAGCCACAACGACAATGGCTTTGTATTTTCTGGCTGCTCGTTAAATGAACAAGTTGATGGATTAATGACATGCTTAACTGAAACCCTTAGCTTAAAACAGCAAAATCCTAAGCAATGGAGTAAAATTAAAGCTAATGCTAAAGGTGCACGTTTTTCGTGGGAAACGGTCGCTGCTGATTATATTTCAAGCATGTATTGCTAAATCATTAAAATTAAACGCAGTCGAAGTGACATTTATACCTATTTAGGCTATTAATTACTTAGTTTGAGTATAAAAATAAGAAGTAGGTAATGTGTCTGTATTTGTTGCAAGGCAAGCAATATTCAATCGTAAGCAAAATGTAGTTGCTTACGAGCTTTTATTTCGTAATAGTGCTGAAAACTTTTTTCCCGAAATAGAAGAAGGTCAAGCTACTGCTCGCCTAATAATGGAAAACCAGCTTAATTTAGGCACCCGCCATATAACCTCAGGTAAAACGGCATTAATAAATATAGGGCCTGACTCTTTAAAACACAATTTATGTGACTTTTTACCCTGTAAAGATGTGGTCATTGAGCTGTTAGAAACCATTGAACCCACTGACGATAATTACCAGCTTTGCAGAGAGCTTTTTCATAAAAATTATAAACTCGCATTAGATGACTTTGTTTATAACGAACAATGGGAGCGTTTTTTAAAGTTTATTAAGCTAGTAAAGTTTGATATTGCGCAAACGCCTTTAACTGATATTGCCGAGATTGTAGAAAAGTTAAAACAGCATAAAAAAATAAAAATATTAGCAGAAAAAATAGAAACCCAAGCCGATTATTACCAAGCGCATAAAATGGGGTTTGATTACTTTCAAGGCTATTTTTTTGCCAAGCCCACAATGCACGAACAGCAAGACATTGATTATAACTATGCCTTAGTTGTGGCTATTTACGCGCAAGTAATGAAACCCAGCCCAGATATAAATCAAATTACTGCGCTCTTTGAAGCTGATGCCGCCTTGGCTTATAAGCTTATGCGGCTAATTAACAGTGGTGTTTTTCCAATTCAGAGTAAAATATCATCTATTAAGCAAGCATTAGTGTATTTAGGGTATGAGCGTTTAAAAAAGTTTGTCAGTTTAATTGTTACCGCACATACCGCGGGTAAAAAGCCAGCAGAATTAATGCAAGTGTGCGTAGTAAGAGCGCGGTTTTGTGAGCTACTAGCAAAGCAGGTATCTAAACCGCTTGCGGGAGAGGCATTTTTAACTGGCTTGTTCTCACTTTTAGATGCAATACTTGATCAACCAATGAGTTTATTAGTTGAAAAGTTACCTTTTCCTGATGATATTAAAGCGGCGTTATTAAACGAAAAAAACACACTGTATTATATTTTAAATGTAGTAAAAGCCTATGAAACAGGTAGCTGGTGGACATTAGAAAAAGCCGTTATATTACTTAATGTTAAAAGTGATGTGCTGCCAGGGTTATATAATCAAGCCGTAGATTGGGCAGATAATTATAAAAATAATAGTTAAAGGACAGCAACCGCTCATTATGCGAAATTATAATATGGACTTTATTCGCGGCATTGCCGTGCTTTGCTTAGTGTATATGAATGGCTATGCGTTTGGCTTAATGGATTATAGCTATATTCCTTTATCTACCCCGCCTTTTAGCGACTCCATTATCCATGCTGTGAGTGTTTTTTTTGTTGATGGCCGATTTAGAACGCTGTTTAGCTTACTGTTTGGGGCAGGGCTTTATATTCAATGGCAAAAAGTTAAATCAACAGCACCTTTAAAAGCACGATTGCGTTGGCTTATCATTTTTGGTTTAGCCCATGGTTTTTTACTGTGGGCTGGCGACATTTTATTTTTGTACGGTGTATCTGGCTGGTTTGTTCTAAAATATTTGCAAAGTAATAATCAACTGCTTGTAAAAAGGGCGGGGGAGTTTCTATTAATTGGTTGTGTAGCAACGGCGTTGGTGCTTTTTAGTGCGCCAGATGAGGTAATTTATCGTGATTCAGCACAGTATATCGATTTATATAGCCCGCATTACAGCGATTACTTTTTGAGTAATCTAGGTATGAATATATTAATGCTGGTTGCTATTCCTATCATGATCATGTGGCTGTGCGTAGGGCTAATGCTGATAGGCATCTATTTATATAAAAATGAGGTTTTTAGTAAAGGCTTAACCAAGCCTCAACTTATTGTTTGTATAGCTGGCGCCTTTATTTTTTCAGGCATGAGGCTTTATGCGTCAAAGTTTACAGGGGGAGCAGGTTACGCCATACAAGAGTTTATAAATACCTTTGCCGCACTATTCATGGCTGTATTTTATATTCATCTCATCGTTAAGTTTTGTAATAATCGTACCCATGTGGGCCGGCTTATCCAGCAAGCTGGGCGCTTAGCTTTTACCTTATATATTTGCCAAACACTTATGCAGCTGCTGCTTTATAAAGTATTGTATCCGCAGTGGGTATTAAGTTTTAACCGAATAGACTATTGGTTAGTCGCGACCGGCCTGGTTAGCATGCAGCTATTACTTACAACTTTATATTGTCGCTATTATGAGCAAGGGCCGCTGGAATATGTTTGGCGAAAGTTAACTCAAGCAAAAATCGCAAAAATTAATGCGTAAAGGTTTAAATTAGGGGCGAAAAATAATGGCGTGTGGTTTACACTAGTCGCCTTTAAAATTAGGACCATTAAGTGCCATGACCGAATTAAAACGTTTAAATAAATTTATTAGTGAAACAGGTTTTTGTTCACGCCGTGAAGCCGATAAATATATTGAGCAAGGTCGTGTAACGGTTAATGGTAATACGCCTGAAATGGGCGTAAAAGTGGCAGATACCGATACTGTTTTAGTGGATGGAAAACCGCTGCGCGAAAAACCTAAGCGTGTCTATATTGCGTATAATAAGCCAGTGGGTATTACCTGTACCACCGAGAGTAAAATTCAAAGTAATATTGTAAAAGCTGTTAACTACCCCACCCGTATATTTCCTATCGGTCGTTTAGATAGACCTTCTGAAGGACTCATCTTTTTAACCAATGAAGGCGATATCGTAAATAAAATTTTGCGAGCGGGTAATAATCACGAAAAAGAATACGTGGTGACAGTTGATAAACCACTAAACCGCCAGTTTGTGAGCAAAATGGCTAACGGTATTCCTATTTTAGATACCATTACAAAAAAATGTAAAGTGACGCAAACAGCGCCGCAAGAGTTTAAAATTGTGCTTACGCAGGGGTTAAACCGCCAAATTCGTCGTATGTGTGAATACCTAGGTTATGAAGTGGTGACCCTTAAACGTACCCGCATTATGAATGTAACGTTAAAGGGCTTGAAAGTAGGCCAGTGGCGACATTTAACCGACGTAGAAATGGCGCAAATTAATGACTCCATTGCTGATTCGGGTAAAACACAAGAGCATTCGGTTGATACCAATAAGCAAAATGCCAATAATAAAGGCGAGCCTAAAAAACGTGATTTTCAGGGTGAAAACCCACGTGCCTTTAATAATGAGCGAGGTACTCGCACTCAAAGGAGTAACACCCCCTTTCAAAAGCGTTCAACTACCTATGTAGGTAAAGGGGGCGTAATTAAAAATACTCAAAGCGATAGCAAAAACGCAAATAACAAAAAGTCATCAAACGGTAAAGCGCGTTCATCTGGCACATTAAGTTTAAAAAAATAGCGTGGGCACTTACCACTGTATTTGATGCACAACATGACCAAGTGGGCTTTTAACGCCCACTATGTTTATTTTCTCATTTTTTAGCCGCTTTAATTTATGTTTATCTAAATACCACCTAAATGAGCGCTTTCTGTAAGTTTGTAAATCAAGCACAAGCAGTTTTGCGCAGCTGTATTCGTAATCACTCGGGCACGCCTCTACAGCAAGTAGCTGGTACTCTTGCTGCCAGCTATTATCACTATAATAATAAGTCCAAAGCTTTACAGAAATACAAAAACTAGCCCACAGCCATAAATAAACCAAAACCGGTATAAACAAAATACCCAGCCAGCCCCTAAGCTTTCCATCGTGCTATAGGGCCTGTTGACCTTTCAGGATTAAAATTTGTTCAAACTAGGGGCGATTTAATCGCGGCGCGAGGTTTGTAACCTAGTGGGCTAAGTAAAAACCGAGCAACAAAGAGTAAATTGCCCCTAGACAGAACCCTTCGGGCAGCGCATGTTTGGCACTTATGCTGCGTTATCGCCTATTTATGGGGAATAACCACACTACATAGGCTCTGCCTTGCCTAAATGCCAAACACACTGCTGCAAATTTAACCTCGAAAGATAAACAGGCCCTAAATAATCTTTAAAATTTGATTTAAAGGTTATGCATGCGTTGTACTTTTTATATCCGTACATACCTGCTGCAATACTAATTACTACTGACAAAGCAGGAAGCAGCTTATGTGTTAAAAAATCATAAGCAGTATTGGCAATAAAGGGGGGATCGAGATTTTCATCCCAAGCAATAAAAAATAGGGGAGGGAGTAGTAAGCTCGCGGTAATGATTATTCTAAAAAGTTGTTTTGCTGTCATTTGAAGGGTTATTTATAAAACACAACGCCAATATAAAGTAAAAAAAGCCCTAAATAAACGGCTAATGCAGATACGCTGTTTTTAGAGCGCAGCCGTTTAATTAAATCGTAAGTACCGCCAAACATGCCTGTTATTACCAGCGCAATACCGCCCGTGAAACGGTAGTTGTTTAAATCTACATTGCCATTTTCGTCGCTTATAAAACGAAAATAGCCAAAGAGAATACATATACAGCCTAATATTAGTATGAGCGTGCTTATTATGTCCATCTTTAACCTCGGTTTAAATAATAAAAAACGCAGCTACGGTGAGGTAAGCTGCGTTTTAGACGTCCTGTATGGCTTTTAAATTACTTTCTAGGCTCGTAGTCTATTCTAAATACAACAGTATAAAGCACAGGCACAACAATAAGCGTAAGTATGGTGGCAAAGCCTAAACCAAACATAATAGTTACCGCCATTGACTGGAAGAACACGTCAAATAACAGCGGGATCATACCTAAAATGGTGGTAATAGCCGCCATGGCTACAGGGCGTACACGGCTAACGCCCGATTCAAACACAGCTTGATAAGGCGATTTACCATCGCGAAGTTCAAGGTTTATTTGATCAACCAACACAATGCCGTTTTTAATCAGCATTCCGCTTAAACTCAGTAATCCAAGTAGCGCCATAAAGCTAAATGGTGCATTCATTATTAACATCCCCGCACTCACACCAATAATGGCCAGTGGCACGGTAGCCCAAATAACTAAAGGCTGTTTAAGTGAATTGAACAGCAGTACGGTTACCGCAAACATCGCTAAATAACCCAGCGGTAATGAGCCAAATATAGCGGCTTGCGCATCCGATGACGACTCATACTCGCCGCCCCATTCTAATGTGTAGCCACGTGGTAATTCTATTGCCTCTACAGGCCCACGCACGCGAGCAAAAAGCTTGGCGGCAGTTTCATCGCCTAATACGTTTTGATCAGCCATTACCGTTATTGTGCGCTTTCTGTCGCGGCGCATAATTAGGCTGTCTTCCCATTCAACTACAAATTCGTCAACCACTTGTGTTACCGGCACAAATACACCCAGTACTGGGCTGTATATTTGTAAATCGTGAACGCTTTCTACATTTAGGCGCTCATTTGCCGGTGAGCGAGCAATAATTGGCAGTAGTTGTGTACCATCGCGGTATACACCCACTTGCTTGCCCGACAAGCTAGTAAGCAGTACATCATCAAGGTCTGACTTACTAATACCTAAGCGGCGCGCTTTTTGTTCGTTAAATTGTGGGCGAATCATTTTAGTGCGTGCACGCCAATCATCACGAATATTATAAGCGCCGTCATCCTGTGCGATAACTTCTTCAGCTTGGGCGGCTAATTGTCTCAGTATTACCGGATCAGGGCCTGTAAAACGCGCTTCAATTTTAGCATCGGTTGAGGGGCCAATTTCCATGGGCTTAATTTTAAGCTCAGCTGAAAGGGGCGTACTTTGAGAGTATTCACGCACTTTTTGCATTACTACAGCCACCGCCTCGCGGTTTTTTACTCTTATAATGAGCTGCCCGTACGATGAGTACGACTTTTGTGGTGCATAAGTAAGCATAAAGCGCGGAGCACCTTGGCCGGTTGTACTGGTTATTTCTTCAACTAGCTCTTCTTTTTGAAGGTAGTTTTCAAGCTTTTTAATTTCCTCGAGCGTTGCTCTTATGTCGGAGCCTTGTTGCTGCCAGTAATCTACATAAAACATAGGCGTGTTAGAGGCAGGGAAAAACGATTGTTTAACCGCACCAAAACCAACCACTGCCGAGCAAAGGAGTACAACCATTAGCACAAGCGTGGTTTTACGATAATGCATAGACACATCTAAAAGTGCTTTATAGCCGGTAAAAATAAAGCCTTGGTATGGGTCGTCATCTTCCTCTTCGCCCTCAGCATTTTTACCTTTTTTAAACTCATCTTGTTTAAACATTAAATTTGCAAAAAATGGCGTAAGCGTAATAGCGGTGACCCAGCTTAATAAAAGCGATATAAACAACACCCAAAATAAGCTACCCGCAAATTCACCGGTCGCATCAGAGCTTAAGCCAATAGGGGCAAACGCTGTAATACCAATAACCGTAGCGCCTAGTAGCGGCCATTTAGTTTGTTCTACAATATTAACCGCCGCTTTTAACTTAGTTTGGCCACGCTTTAAATTTATTAATATGCCTTCGGTTACTACTATGGCGTTATCTACCAGCATACCTAGGGCAATAATAAGTGCGCCCAGAGAAATACGTTGTAGGTCTATGGCAAACAACTTCATAAATATAAAGGTGCCTAGAACGGTTAGTAATAAAATCCCGCCAATTAAAATACCGCTTTTTAACCCCATAAATATAAGCAGTACCACAATTACAATGGCAATCGCCTCTACTAGGCTGACAATAAAGCCATCTACCGATTTTTCTACTTCTTTAGGTTGGTTATAGACCGACTTTACATGTATGCCATGTGGTCGCTGATATTCAAGCTCTGCTAAGTGCTCGTCAATACGTTTACCTACCTCAACTACGTTCACGTTATTCATAAACGAAACGCCAATTAAAAGCGCTTGTTCTGAGTTGTAGCGAATAACATTACTGGGTACTTCTGCGTATTCCCTAAATACTTTGGCTACATCACCTAAGTAAATAAGCTCGCTAGCACCGGGTTTTGATATAAGTAGGGTTTCGAGTTCTTTAACATCTTTAAATTCGCCGGTTGGGTGAAAGCGTATAGACTCATCGCCCACTCTAATTTTACCTGCGTTAGAGACTGTATTTTGAGATTGCAGTAAACCAAAAATATGGCTTGGGGCAATACCAAGCTGCGCTAATTTGCGGGTAGACACTTCAACCATAACTTGCGGTTGTTGTTCACCTGCAATGGTTACTTTACTCACGCCTTTAACGAGTACAAGTTCACGCTTTAAGTAATCGGTGTAATCTTTAAGTTCATCATAAGAGTAGCCATCGCCGGTAACCGCATACATAACGCCGTATACATCGCCAAAGTCATCTAAAATGGTGCTTGGGTAAACGCCACTTGGGAGTGAAGGTGCTAAGTCGTTAATTTTACGGCGCATTTCATCCCAAATTTGGCGCAGCTGATCTTTACGGTAGGTGCTTTTCATTTCTACCGATATTTGCGACTTACCATTTGATGAAATAGAGGTTACATAATCAACGTAGGGAAGTTGCTGAATCGCATTTTCGATAGGAAAGGTGACCTCTTCCTCTACTTGTTGTGGTGATGCACCCGGATACATAGTAATAACCATGGCGGTTTTAAGCGTAAACTCTGGGTCTTCTAGTTGGCCTAAATCAAAGTACGACACACTCCCGCCAATTAACAGCAGTAGTGCAAACATCCAGCTAATTACTTTTTTCTCTATGGAGAGTTGTGCAAAGCTCATAATTATAAGCCTCGCTCTTTATTCCATGGGCGTACTTTCATGCCTTCATCTAATGAGTGCACGCCAGCAGAAACGACAATTTGCCCTTCTTTAACACCGCTCAATACTTCAATGCCATCGCGGTGTACTTGACCGACTTTAACGGCTTGCTTGTTAACAACGCCGGTCTCTGGGTTATATATCCACACATAGGCGTTATCCGACACGCTTTCTTTCGCTTCAGAAAAAACCGACTCGACCGGTAAAATAGTGTAAGCCACTTGTGAGCTGGTTACTTTTGATAAATCGATAAATACACGGCCCGTCATACCTGCAAGTAAGTTAAAGTCTTTAGGTACTGGCAACGAAAAAACAACTTTGTAGGTAAGTGTTGTCGGATCGGCCTGCGTATCCCACTCTTTTAAATCAAGGGTGTACTCTTTATTGTCATAACCGTCAAATACAACGGTAGGGTGGTAGTCGCTGCCTTTTTTAATGCGCGCTATTATTTTTTCAGGCACTTGGATTTCTACATCCATTAAATCGCGGGTTTCTAGGCGTAAAATGTTTTGTTTAGCTTGAATATTTTCAAAGTTTTTAACAAATACTTTGGCTACAGTCCCTGCAAATGGGGCGCGTAGTTCGCTGTATTCTAGGTTGGTTTCGGCAATTTTAAAGGCAGACTCTGCCACTTGCATATTAGCCAATGCTTCATCGTATTCTGATTGACTGGCGATTCTTTTCTCAAGGAGTTGTTCAATACGACCAAGTTGTGATTTAGCAAGCTCATAGCGAGCTTTTCTATCATCGTACTGTAATTGGAAGTCTTCTGGGTCGAGCTTTGCTAAAAGCTGCCCTTTTTTAACTTCTTCCCCAGCTAAAACCGGAAACTCTACCAATTCACCATTAACTCTAAAAGCTAAGTACGAGCCTTGGTTTGCAACTACCTCAGCAGGAAAACTGCGTACATTTGTTTGCGAATCATGTCCTATATTAAATAACTTAACAGGCCTAATGGGCTCTTCTTTTACTTGCTTTTCAGGCTCTGAACAGGCCATTAATGTAAGTAAAGTCGTAGTAAGTATACATAGACGAAAGAGTTTCATGTCTTCTCCGTGGCAATGATGGGCAAAATAATTAAGTGCAGGATACGCTGCAACCATATAAAATAAAATTCATTAAATTTTAGAAACAGTATAAGTTTTATTTATGATTATATTGAGCGCAGTATGAAGCTGAATCAATTACAAATTTTAGATGCCATTGTACAAAGTGCAAGTTTAAGTGGCGCGGCGCTTAAATTACATAAAACTCAGCCTGCACTTACACTTGCTATAAAAAATCTTGAAGCAAAAATTGGCTTTGAATTACTCGATAGAAGTAAGTACCGATTACAGTTAACTGAAAAAGGGCGTGTTTTTCACCGCGAAGCACAACAGTTATTACATGCAAATGATGAGCTAGCGCAGCTTGCTAAAGAGCTTGCACTGGGTAATGAGCCTCAATATAGAATTTGCTACGAGCAAATTTGTCAAAAAGACAGTTATAACGAGATCATAAGTAATACTTTTAGACTATTTAAGCGTACAGAGTTTAATTTAACCAGCGGCAAACGCTTTGTTTCTTTAGAGCAAGTAAATGGCGGCCAAGTAGAGCTAGGCATAGGACCTTGGTTTGATTTATTTCATGCAACAGGGCACTTAGAGAGCTTACCTATTGGTAAATTAAACATTGGTATTATTGCATCAACCAATACATATCCTAAGCACATGACCTTTAATGAGCTACAAAATTACCCGTGTTTAGCCATGTTTGAAAGTGACTTAAGCATAGACAGTGACAAACTTTCGTATTCTAAAGGTTCTGCCTTAATGAAGATTGACGATGTAAGCAATTTAAAGTCGTTTTTGCTACAAGGTGCTGGCTGGGCAATGATGAATATAGACTATTGCGCCCCTGAAATAGAAGCCGGGCTGTTGCAGCAAATAAAGATAAACGACAGAGAGGATGAGTTTGGTATAGAAGTGCGTGCATTTAGGCGTGATGCAATCCATCATGGCCCTGTTGCGCGCTCTATTTGGGAGCAATTTAAAGTACTCAGTGAGGCGTACGTGAATGAGCGCTGATATCGATAAAGAAACCCTCATCTACACTATCATTGCAAATATACCAGCAGGTTTTGTAGCAAGTTATGGGCAAGTAGCAACGCTTGCCGGTTATCCGCAAAATTCACGCCTAGTAGGGCGCCTGCTAAAGCAAATGCCTGATGATTCTGTTATACCCTGGCACCGTGTGGTAAATAGCCAAGGAAAAATATCGTTTCCCGAAGGCAGTGATAAATACCAAGAACAACGCCAAAAACTGCTATTAGAAGGTGTTAGTTTTAAGAATAAAAAAGTGAATATGCGCGAGTGTAGGTGGGAGTGATATGACCATTACGGGCAGATTAATGCCAGAGTAGTTCGGATAAGCGAAGTGCCATCCGACATAGTAAATTAACTGTTAGCAGTGTTTAGCAAAGTCGATTCACCTTAACCGAGTGAAAAAATAAGCCACAATAGGCTATTCAAGTCTGCTTTACTATTCATACTATATAGGCATGTATCTGTCTCACGTAAATAGTCGAAGTTCGAAATAGAAACTTTTTTATATTTTTCATTACACCCTATTAAAAAACAGTAGTTAGCCAAACATTTATATATGTAATATGCGTCCTGAGGACGCACCTTAAAGTGCCTTTGTTACATACTTATCATAATATTCAGCATACGAATCATAGGTAAATTTAACGGCATCTTGTGAAATTTTAGCCTTTGGAACATACGCATCAAAGCCATGGTAACAGCCTTCATATAATCTAAATGTTACATCAATACCTTCTCTTTCGAGCGCTTCTACGTAAGCAATGGTTTCATCTTTAAAAGGTTCTAAATCGCCGACAAAGGTGATGGTTGGAGGAAAATCCTTATAGTCCTTATTTCTAAATGCAGCAGCGTATTTTGGAGTGTCTAAACCTTGCTGCTTAATATCCGCAAGGTAAGCATCCCATCCTTTTTTGTTAGATTCTGCATTCCAAACAGGTACAGATACCATTTCTTGTGCTGAAGAGGTGCTTTGTGAGTCGTCTATCATTGGATAAAAAGGCATTTGAAAAGCAATATCTATGTCCTTTGTATCTCTTGCCTTTAATGTTACTGCTGCCGTTAGGCCACCACCGCCGCTATGTCCTGCAACCATAAACTTATCCTGATAAATCCCCAACTCATCAGCATGTTCCTTTGCCCATAACAAGGTTTCATAACAGTCATTAAATGCAGCAGGATATGGTGCATCTAAAGATTTTCTGTATGCCGGAGCTATCACTACACAAGGTCTTTTTTCTATAAATTGCTTAATAATATTAAGGTTAGGACCCATTTCAGGGCTGCCTAATATATAGCCGCCACCATGAATATATTCCAAACAAGGCAATTTTCCTTCCACATTAAGTGGCTTGAAAATTCTCACTCTAATGTCTGGCCCACCACTTTTACTTGGAATATACCTTTGCTCATTGTACATACCGTCTATAAGCTTACCATTAGAGAATTTAGCCATAAAATTCATCAGCTTGATGCCCCAGTTTTTACTTGCGATATAAGGTAGTATTTTAAAGGGCGTGTAAAGTGATTTTAACTCTTCATTCGCTAAATGTTTCATGTTTTTCATAATAGTTTCCCAATAGCGCACTAAAACTTGTGCGCTAAAACAGTGATAAAAATTAACCGAGTTTTAGTACTAATGACGGTATGAAAACCTACTTATTGATACGACGATACCAGTCATGTATTGCACGCCCGATGGCATAAGGCTGGTCTTCTTGCACATAGTGAATACCATTACCAATGTATGTAATTTGGATGTTTTTAGCGCGTTTCTCCCAATAGTCAGCCGCTTCTGGCGGATTCTGAGAGCCCGGTGTGGCGTAAAGATACAACCAAGGGATTTCAGTTTCTTCCAGCCATTTGTTATAAGCGCTGATCACTTTTTCCGTAGCTGCTGGCTCACCATTAATTGGTAACTCTTTGGGCCATTGATAAACCTGAATGCGTGATTTTTCAGTGGGAAAAGGTTTCAAGTATTCTTCATGTGCTGCTTTATCTAGCGGACGAACAATGGCTGCAGGTACCGCAACTTTTAAGAACCAATTGTCTTCAATAACCATCTTGCGACCCACATCTTCGCTACGAATCATTTTCGAAAATTTTGCTTTGTGTTTTGGGTAATCTTCCCACGTTTTTGCTGGTAGCAACGGCGCCATTAACGCTTCCATTGTAACAATGCCTTTAATATTGTCGGGATGCTGCCGCGCGTAATGTAAGCCAAGACCAGAGCCCCAATCGTGAACGACAAGCGTTATATTTTTTAGATCAAGCTTTTTAACGAATGCTTCGAAATAAGGGTATTGATCGCCAAACGTGTAATCCATCTCAGGTTGATCTGATTTTCCGAAGCCAATATTATCCGGCGCAATTAATCGGCCTTGCCCTTCTAAGTGAGGCATGACATTACGCCACAAATACGATGACGTTGGCTGTCCATGTAAAAATAAAATCGGATCGCCTTCACCAATGTCAATGTAAGCCATTTTTGAACCAAGAATATCGACGTATTCATGGGTATATTTTGTTGTCGAGGGGATGTCCATTGGCGCAACCTTGTATCCTTTGTAATAATTCTGTTCTTGAGACTTTATTTCTTGAGCATTCGCAAATGCTCCTATTGTGGCTATAAAGGCAGTAGCGGCCAATATGCTGGATAATAGACTTTTCATATTCATTTTCTCTTTTGTATTGTTAAACAGGAGTTATCTGCTTCTGAGATTGTTTAGTACAACGACTTCTGATTTGATTTACTTAATTGTAACCAGAAGCACTTCGACCAAATCTTTTTTACCAAAGTAGATATTTCCGTCGTTGATCATGACAAAACGGCTGTCTTGATTTAGGGGGTAGGGTGCAATGGCAGTTGCACCACCAGCGCCATCTGCAACTATGGTGGTTATTTCGCCACTAATTGACAGCGATTTGACGGTTTCACCATGTGTTGTAAAGAGTATCGATCCATCTTCTCTCACCCAGAAATCGTCAATCATTCCAACTTTCGCCAACAGCTCTGGTTTGCCTTGTGGCTTGCCATCTTTCCCTATTCTAATAAGGGACAGCGTGCCTTTGGACGTATTAGATACAATGAGTCCATCAGATCTAAGTTTTACGCCGTTAGCACCTGGAATAAACATCTTCTGATCAGCAAGTGGAGAAAGCGATTCGTCTTGTATCCATGAACTAATTTCTTGCGTTTTTGGGTTAACTTGCCAAATATTGCCCGATAGTGAATCAACCGCGAGGATTACGTTATTACCAAGCCTGACCATACCGTTCAAATACATGACTTGAGGCGCATCAAATTGCCCAATTTGCTTGCCATTTTTATCAAGCAGGATAAATTGTTGGGAGCCTACTACGTTCTCTCCAAGTAAGAGAGATTTACCAGAGGCCGCAACTAGGTAGCCTCCATCAATTGAAATAAGGCTCAATGGGTAAGCAGACAGTGTCGAAAATGTTTTCGTCTGCCCACCTTGTTCCATCACTTCAATTGACTTTGTAGGGTAGTTGGTAAAAAGTAACCTACCATCTTGTTGAACTTCTAAGTTTTCAAGAAAATTACCATGCGGATATGCTGTTAGCACTTCAATGGTTGCTGATTCATCGGTTTTTTGAGGCTTTGCCTTAGCGAGTGCAAAGTTTGACACCGAAATGCCTGCTGCTACGGTCATCACCGTAGCAGCAATCGAGAGTGTCTTCGATATAGTCATGTTTAATCTCTCTTTAATAATCAGCTCGGTGTTACGCTTTTTTGTCCCAAGAAAATTTTTGGAAAGGTTTGTCTACGGGCGTTTTCGCGATGTGATTCACATAATTACTGATCACTTTTTGAGACACGCCAAGAATAATCTCTAATAATTGACGCTGAGCATAACCCGCAGCAAAGAAAGCGCTAACGTCATCATCTGAAACATTGCCTCGATTGCGAACAACGCTCAGTGTCATATCCTGTAGTGCTTGAAGTTTAGGGGTTGGCATTTTATCTTGATTTCTTAATGCTTCGGTCAATGCAGGGTCAACTTTCATCATGTTTGCAATTCCCGTATGGGCAGGAACACAATACGTACAATTGTGTTCAACATTAATGGTTTGCCAAACAACGGTGAGTTCTTCTTTGTTGAATGAGGTATTCGTAAAAAGTTTTCCCAGCTCTTGATAGGCTATAAGCAGTTCTGGCGCTTCTGCCATTATTCCATGTAAATTAGCGATCATACCGTTGGTTTTTAGCGAAGCTTCTAGTATTGCTTTACTTTTTGTCGGTGCTGATTCTACGTTATGTATTGTAAATTCGGTCATGTTGATACCTCTTAAAATTTGGTTAATGGTTAATGGTTAATGGTTAATGGTTAATGGTTAATGGTTAATGGTTAATGGTTAATGGTTAATGGTTAATGGTTTATGCGGTTAGTGAGTACGATGAAACGAGTTCAGTTAAAATTTGCTTATACGCTTCAATCGTTCTAGAACCGTTAACGACAAGTTCGTTGTTAAAAATCATTGTAGGAACGACGGTAATTCCGAGGCTATGCCAGTGTGATACTTTATTAGCAATACGATTTTGAGTGTCTTGGTCATCCAGTATTTTAGAGATATTAGGCACTTTCACACCCGTATCTCTAAGCAAGTGCTCAAGCACTTTTCTGTCAGAGATATCCTTTTGCTCAGTAAAGAAGGCGTTAAACAACTTTTCCTTAAGTTCAGTTTGCTCTTTAGTGCCTTTTAAAAAGTCCAGTAGCGTATGTGCATCTCGCGTGTTCACGACACGTGAATTGTCAGTAAAGTTGAAGGTAAACCCTGCCTCATTTCCTAGTTGGGTAATATTGGCTCTATTAAAGTCGCCTTCTTGCTTGGTTCTTCCGTATTTGCGCGTTCCATAATCGTAAATATTTTCACCTTCCAAAGGCATTTCTGGATTCAAGAAAAATGGCTGCCATTCAATATGGACTTCTTCTTGTAAATTTAACTCTGCGATGGCTTGTTTTAGTCGCGTGTAGCCGATTGCACACCAAGGGCAAACAGCGTCAGATACGAAATCAATTTTAATTTGCTTATTCATACACCCATTACTCCGTTGTGTATCATTGTTGATGGGTAGAATTATGCGTGATATCTGTTAAAAGATAATCATGTGTTTCACCCCATGATTGTGGATATATTTTCCATAATCATTGCAGCGATAAACCTTCAATGATAACGTCAAGTGCTCATATGGCTTATAATATTGGCTTGTATCATTCTTCAGATAATTCAAGAAAATATTGTGTTGTCAGGAATAACTACAATAATGGTTGAGTAAGGGGGGGTTATGGATATTGCTACTAGGCTAGATCTATTTTTGGATGTTGTCCGTCAAGGGTCATATACCAAGGCCGCTGAATTAAGGCTCATGGATAGATCTTCATTATCAAAGCAAATTAAAATGCTAGAGAGCGAGCTAGGTACTCGTTTGCTTAACCGCTCCACTCGTTCGCTGTCGCTCACTGAGGCAGGAAAAGAAGTATTGAAGCAAGCGGAGTCCGTTAGGCAAACGATTTCTGATACGCACCGTATTGTTGAGTCGTTTCATGAAAAACCGAAAGGGTTACTGCGAATAACCTGTCCGACATTATTTGGTAAGTTGTATGTACAAAAAGCAATAAAAATATTTATGCAAAGATACCCAGATACTGATGTTCAACTCGATCTCAGTAACAAAGTATTGAATGTCATTGAAGACAGGTATGACATAGCTTTTCGAATTGGAGATATGCAAGATTCAAATTTAGTTGCCAGAAAGTTAGCCGACAATAATGTTGCCATTTTAGCTTCTAAATCGTTTATAGAGCAATATGGTATGCCGAAAACACCCGAAGACTTGGTTAAACTACCCGCGGTTTTTTTCTCTAGTGGAGGACTTGTCGTCAATAAAATTCCTATCGGAAAAGACCCTAAAAGTGGTGAATTCAAACTGTGGGAATTTAAAGGAAGATATAGAGTCAATGAACAAGAACTTGTTCTTGACTCGGTAAAGTCTGGGCAAGGTTTTGGCGTACTCGCACTCTATATGTTGGGTGACAATATTAAGAAATTTGATTTGGTGCCTTTACTAACAAATTATGCATTGCCAGAATCATTTGGTGCGCTTTATGCGGTTTACCCACACAGAAGTCCGACACCACTGGTCAATAAATTTCTAGAAACATTTAGAGAAACAATAGGAGAACATCCTGTCTGGGATAGTTATATTGATAATTATGAGAATTACTATCAATAAGTTATCAGATTTTGGTTCATGTATAGTAATACCAATTCGCAATAATACTGAATCATTTTGCGGGGCTCAATGTGTCGCTACCTGAGTTAATAAATCCTCATTTAAGACTGCATGGATGCAGAAGGTAGAGTAATGCAGGAGCAATTGCTGAGCACTACTAAATAGCGAATTTATTGCCTAGTTATCTACACGTTTTTCCAGCTTCAAAATTGATCACTTGTTTAAGCGGCTTAGTATAAAATCGATGACTAATTTTTTATGCGTGTATCTATATCACCCGTTTCAAGGCACTTACGTACATACTATTTAATACACCTTCCTCAACAATCGGACTATTATACAATTAAAACGGGGGCTATGAGTTCAAACAGACCCTAGGAATGAGCAATAAATAACAGTTGATACTTTGCTGTAAATAATTGTGGGTACACAAATGCTTTTTCAGCTTTCTACGGTTTTATTATTTACTTTGATTTCAACCCCGTTAAGCTGACATCAATAAACATATTTAGTAATTGAAATGTAATGGCACACACACCCAGCAATAACAAATAAGTGCCAAATAGCATGACTAAATTGCGTGCTTTTAGCGCTATAAAATATAGTACCTAAGCTATAAAAAATACCACCGGCAAGTAACCAGTAAAGTGCGTTTACATCAATATTTAAATAAAGCGGGTAAACAATTGCAAGGGCAAACCAGCCCATGAGTAAGTAGGTAGCCAGCGATATTTTTTTATTACCATTTTTAACCAGTACTTTATAAGCAACGCCACCAAGCGCGACTGCCCAAATAAAACTCAGTGTCCCCCAAGACCAAGCGCCATTAAGGGATAGCAACAAAAATGGGGTGTAGGTACCGGCTATTAATACGTAAATAGCGCAGTGATCACACTTTTTATAAAAAGCGCGTATTTTTGGCTGTACACTGGCGTGATAAAGTGTGGATGATAAAAACAATACAAATAAACTAGCCCCATATACAGCGGTGCTTATATAGGCTTTTACGCTGGTGGCTTGTTTAAATAAGTCCCACATTACAAACACGGCAAAAAATATACCCAGTGCATGGCTTAATACATTGAGCTTTTCTTCTTTGCGAGAATAGGGTGCATCTATAGTCATACTTGTCCTACCACTTATTAATTAAACTTGAGTGTACAGGTGTACGCTCAATGTTTCAATGTCATCATTGTTACTGTAAATTAGCCTCGTTACTTTTATTGATTTTAAAAGGAATTAATTGGTTAAAGTGTGGTCGTATAGTCTCAATTAATGAAGGCACGTTTATTATGAAAAAAGAGCTCAAAGCCGTTTTACTTACGGCCATCGTGTATCCTGGGGCAGGACATTTATCGCTTAAAAAGCATTTAATAGGTTGTATTTTTGCAGGTGTATTTACGCTACTTTTGTTTATGACATTAGGTGATATTTTGGCTATAGCGCAATGTAGCGCAAATGAAATTTTAGCAGGTAAAATCCCGATGACGTTTTCGGGTATTTTACAAGCCGCCCAAAGTCCTTCTAATGAATGTGCACAGCTTGGGGAATATAAATACCTTCCTTTAATGGTAGTTATTTGGTTACTCAGTATGGTTGATGCCTACAGGTTAGGTAAAAAAGTAAAACCCGATGCGCAAAATAAACAGTAAAGGTAGTAATTGTTTTAAACTGCAAATTGTGAGTTGAAAATATTTACTAATAGTTAGTCAAAAAATTAAAAAGGTTAGTTAAATTAACCAAGCCTGAATGCTGCGTTGCTATATGATTTTTAAGATAGTCTTCAAATATCAATGGTTTAATTTTTATTTTTCTGTTGGCACAACCCTTGATTATGTTATTGCGTCTAAACAATATACACAACAAGGAATACCATTATGAAACATTCAATTAAAATCGCTATGGCAAGTTTATTAGTATTAAGTTCTTCGCAAGTACATGCAAGTGAAGTGGACTTAGATGTAACTGATATCATAACGCAAAACGTAACAAGCTATATTAATCAAGCAACGGCTGAGCTTGAGCAATCAATTTCGCAAAGCCTTAGTTTTGATGCACAGGCAGTACTTGAGCAATTACTAGACCAAGCGCAAGAGCAATCAAACGTTACTGTGCAGTCAACAGCACCGGTAAATACGCAAGTTAAAGCTAAATAAGTGCAAAAGGATAAGACGATGAGTAATGAATTAGGATTATTTGCACTTATGTTGGCGCCTGTTGTAAGCATGATTAGTGTTTATTATATGGTTCAAGTAATAAAAAGTATGGGAAGTTGGATCAACTTTTAATTAATAGGTAAATAATTCGATTTCAGTAAGCTGATCGACTTAGTAAAAGCGCACGTAAATAAAGGCAGTGTAATTTAAAGAAGTAGACTTTATGAAACGTGCGATTTTCCCATTACCAATATTTGTATTACCTGAAGGCTATACGCGTTTGCGTATATTTGAACCTAGGTATTTAAACATGGTAAAAACCGCACTACAAAATAACGTCGGTTTTGTACTGTGCACCTACCAGCACGATACGCCATTTAATATTAGCGCTCAGGGTTGTTTGGTCGATATTATCGACTTTGATCAAGACCCTAGCAATATGCTACTTATTGATGTGTACGCTGCTAAAAGCGTGCAAATAAATGACGTATACCAAGACGAAAGCCAATTGCGCCATGGCTTATTAAGCGATTGCAATACGCCGTATTGGTACAATGACTCCCACAGTGAAATTTCGGCTGATAATCAACGTTTGTCTGATTCTTTGCAGGATATATTTTTAAACAATAAAGAGCTTTCTAGTTTATATAGGCAAACCAAGTTTGATAATTTAGCTTGGGTAGTTGCGCGCTGGCTTGAGCTTTTACCTATATCTATTGATAAAAAACAGCAACTTGCGTTCGAAAGTAACTTTGCTAACTTACTAAACTTCCTCCATACTGTGATTAACAATGAATTTGCCTAAAATAATGTGATCTGCGTTTAATTGCTTGGCGTATAGATTTGTACAAAAGCACACACGGGATTAATTATTATGGTAAGTCAACAACCCTCACCACGTTGTGAACCTAATACAGGTAAATATACTGCCATGCCAGAAACGCCAAGTGCAGAGCTTATGCAAGCTCTGCTTGATGTAGCCACTTCGCGAGACAAAAGAGCGTTTGCTTACTTATTTGAGTATTTTTCGCCAAAAATTAAACGATTTGGAATTAAGCAGTTTGGCTCTGAGGCACAAGCTATGGAGCTTGTACAAGAAACACTAACCTCAGTTTGGCGTAAAGCGCATTTGTATCACAGCGATAAAGGGGCTGCGACAACTTGGGTATATACCGTAATGCGTAATGCCTCATTTGATATGCTTCGTAAAATGAAAAGTAATAAAGAAGAAAATATAAGCGAAGATATTTGGCCACTTATTAATGAATCCCAAGATACAACACTTGAATTTAGCGACCACTTGGAAGACCAACAAATTAAACGCTACCTAGATAAATTGCCAGCTGCACAGCGAGAGGTAGTTAGAGGTGTTTATTTTCAAGATATGTCGCAAGAGCAACTAGCTCAACAACTTAATATTCCTGTAGGCACGGTAAAATCACGATTGCGTTTAGCCTTGCAAAAATTACGTAATGAAATGGGAGATCAGCATGATTAAACATCACCCTAGTGAAACTTTACTAGCACAATATTGTTCAGCGCAGTTACCTGCATCGTTAAGTGTTGCGGTATCTATTCATGTTGATATGTGCCCAGTGTGTCAAGCAAAAGTGGCACAACTCGAAGCAGAAAACGCAAAAGAGGTGTTTAGCGAGTCGCAATTGAGCTCCAGCACGGTTAAAAACAGCCACGATACCGAAGAAGTAGACTTCGGTACTGACCTGCTTAACTTGATAACAGCTGATCCTAGTATTGATGAAGTGTATGAAGTTGAGCCGGTAACGATACAAGTTAATGAGCATAACTACGAACTACCACGTGCCTTAACACGTATTTCGCATGGGCGCTTTACGCAAGTGGGTAAGCTTGCTCGCTCTCGCGTTGCTATTGATGATGGCCCATTGCGCTCGAGCCTTTTACACATAGGTGCAGGTGGCGAAATCCCAGAGCATACTCATACTGGTTTTGAAGTAACATTGCTATTAGATGGTGAGTTTAGTGATGAAGAGGGCAGTTACGTGCCAGGTGACTTTATTTGGCAAGATGGCTCTCATCAGCATACGCCACTTACAAAAAACGGCTGCTTGTGCTTTACAGTAGTCAGTAGTGCGCTACATTTTAATAAAGGACTCAGTAAGTTACTTAATCCTATAGGTAACTTGATTTATTAAGAGAATTTATGCAAACAGACACAATAAAAATAGGTATTAGCGCTTGCTTAGCAGGCGAAAAA
The DNA here is from genome assembly GCF_030296835.1 of Pseudoalteromonas sp. MM1. Taxonomy (NCBI): domain Bacteria; kingdom Pseudomonadati; phylum Pseudomonadota; class Gammaproteobacteria; order Alteromonadales; family Pseudoalteromonadaceae; genus Pseudoalteromonas; species Pseudoalteromonas sp. MM1. The sequence continues at coordinate 508,588 of NZ_AP027923.1, forward strand.
GTACGTTTTGATACAGGCCATAAAAAGTCTAATTTTTGTATGGATGAACTCGGTAAATACGTAGAGTACACCCGATTTTGCCCAGAGGTAGCCGTAGGTTTACCTATTCCTAGACCAACCATACGCCAAGTGCGTGTGGGCGATACAATAAAAGTGTGTCGCCCAGATGGTACTGGTGATGTTGGGCCTAAACTAACTGAATACGGTAAAAAAGTTGCTACAGAGCAAGCACAAAATTTAAGTGGGTTTGTTTTTTGTGCAAAAAGCCCGAGCTGTGGTATGGAAAGAATAAAAATATATAACGAGGCGGGCACCGGCAATACATCTGAAGGCGTTGGTTTTTTTGCTGAGCAAATAATGAAGCACAATCCATTATTGCCATGCGAAGAAAACGGCCGCTTAAACGATATGCATTTACGCGAAAACTTTGTAATGCGTGTATATGCTTATAAACAATGGCAATTGCTAGCCTCTGAGCCGCTTACAGTGCATAAGCTTACGCAGTTTCATTCTCAATATAAATATTTACTCATGGCTCATAATTACCAAGCATACCGAGATTTAGGTAATTTACTTGGTACTTATAAAGGCGATGATATTAACGCTTTAGCAGGTGAGTACATTCTTGGTTTAATGAATGGTCTTAAAAAGCCTGCATCGCGCAGAAATAACTGCAATACGTTAATGCATTTACAGGGCTACTTTAAAAAAGACTTATCTAAGATAGAGAAGCAAGAGCTTAGAGATGCCATAGATGAGTATCGTCAAGGCATTGTCCCCTTATATGTACCGCTTACTTTGCTAAAACACCACCTTAAAGTACACCCTAATGAATATTTAGAAAAGCAGGTGTTTTTTAATCCTTACCCTAATGAACTAAAATTACGTTACGGCATATAATGAATACACTTTTTTGGTTTAGGCGCGATTTGCGCCTTTTTTCTAACGAAGCGCTTATTGAAGCGTTAAACAATGGCGCTAAACAGGCCATTTTTTTTATCTGCGAAAAGCAATGGCAACAACATAATACTGCACCTATTCAAATAGATTTACTAAAAAGGCGGATCAATTATTTACGTCAGGAGCTAGCGCAGTACGCAATAAAGCTGCACATTATTGATGCCCCTTATTTTGATGATTGTGAAAATGCGCTTTTATCATTTTGCGATAAACACCATATTAACCATATAGTTGCTAACAAAGAGTATGAGTTAAATGAAGTAAATCGCGATACGCAAATACTTGCAAAATGTGATGATAAAAATATTACTTTTGCCCTGTATGAGGGAGATGTAATAGCGCCTGTTGGAAGTGTTAAAAACCAAAACAACGAAATGTATAAAGTGTTTACGCCATTTAAAAAACAGTGGCTTAAACAGCATCAAGATACGCATTTTAGCCTATTAGCGTGGCCATTAGACAAACAGCCAATAGATATTGATGCTAACAAGGCATTAAAGACAGATGGCAGCTCAGAAAAATGGCCGGTTGATGATGAAAGCTTAGCAACAATTGTTGATAATTTTATTTGCGACAAATTAAGTAGCTATGACGATCAGCGTGATATACCCAGCATTAAAGGCACATCGGGTTTAAGCCCTTATTTAGCGCTGGGTATTATAAGCCCTAAGCAGTTAGTGGTTAACATTCAAAACCGCTACCCAGATATTTTAACAACCTCAAAAAGTAAAACTTTTACTTGGATAAACGAGCTTATATGGCGAGAGTTTTACCGACATTTGTTAAGTGAATACCCAAAGCTTTCTCGCGGTGAGAACTTTAACGAAAAATATAACGCTGTCAAATGGCGAAAAAACGACGCTGAATTTAAAGCTTGGTGTGAAGGTAAAACAGGTTACCCACTCGTTGATGCAGCAATGCGCCAGTTAGTGCAAACTGGCTGGATGCATAATCGCTTAAGAATGGTGGTTGCCAGCTTTTTGACCAAACATTTATTGATTGACTGGCGTGAAGGCGAGCAGTTTTTTATGCAGCACCTTATTGATGGTGATTTAGCCTCTAATAATGGCGGTTGGCAGTGGGCTGCAAGTACTGGCTGTGACGCGCAGCCTTATTTTCGCGTGTTTAATCCTATCACTCAAAGTGAGCGCTTTGATCCAAATGGTAAATTTATACGTAAATATTTGCCAGAGCTTGAAAAAGTGCCAGATAAACATATTCATTTTCCGCATGCTTATTTAGCGTCAATAGGCGCTGATAAGCAATGTTACTGGCCGGCAATCGTAGATCATAAAGCAGCTCGCGAACGTGCAATAGCTGCATTTAAGGTGTGATATGGAAACAGCATTACCGGTAGCAAAATTTGTAGAAATATATCAACAACTCGATAAATCAAACTTGCATTTGCTTAATGATATTTACAGCGAGCAAATTAAATTTAAAGACCCAATGCACGAAATACACGGACTAAGTGAGCTTACCCGATATTTTTCTAATCTTTATAGTAACGTGAAGCATTGTCAGTTTGATATTAGCGACACCTATGAGCGTGATGACAAAGCATTTTTATATTGGACTATGCATTACGCTCACCCAAAACTGGCTTCTGGCAAAACTATATCGGTAGAAGGGCACAGTAAGCTGGTATTTAAAGAGGGTAAGATTATTAACCACCGCGACTATTTAAATGTAGGTGAAATGCTATACAAGCATATTCCTATTTTGGGTGGGATTATAAATTACATAGATAAACGAGCAGGGTAGCGATGAATATTTTAATTACAGGTGCAACCTCAGGTATTGGTGAGCAGCTTGCAATAAAGTACGCCCAGCAAGGCAACACAGTGATTGCATGCGGTAGAAACCTAGAAAAGTTAGCTGAGCTTGAAAAACACACCAATATTAAAGCGTGTCAGTTTGATGCCACGGATCTTAAAGATATAAAGCAAGCAACTCTTGGGTTTAGTGCTTTTGATAAGGTTATTCTTAATGCTGGTAACTGTGAGTATGTTGATGATGCCCGTAACTTTGACAGCGCTTTGTTTGAGCGAGTTATTTCGGTTAATCTGCTGGCAATGGGCTATTGCCTAGAGGCACTATTACCAAAAATTAATGCGGGCGGACAACTTGTGCTTGTTAGCTCAAGCGTTACATATTTACCTCTGCCACGTTCAGAAGCTTATGGCGCATCTAAGGCTGGGGTAAGCTATTTAGCGAAAAGTTTAGCAATCGACTTAAATGATGTTGATGTTACGTTAGTACACCCTGGTTTTGTAAAAACCCCCCTTACTGATAAAAACGATTTCCCAATGCCTATGGCCGTTACAGCAACAGAGGCCGCTGATTACATGATCAGGGGGATCAATAAACGCCGTAAAGAAGTTCATTTTCCTTATCGGTTTACGCTTATTTTAAAAGCATTACGTATTTTACCGTTACCACTTTGGTTAAGTTTAGCAAAAGGACTAGCCCGTTGAAAAAAATAGCAATAATAGGTTCTGGCGTATCGGGTTTAACCTGTGCTCATTTACTGCATAAACATTACGATATTACCGTATTTGAAAAAAACGATTATATTGGTGGTCATACCGCGACAGTAGAGATATCTGATGCTGGAGTTAAACGCGCAATAGACACGGGCTTTATAGTATTTAATGATCGCACTTACCCGTATTTTGAAAAACTACTCGCGCGCATTGGCGTAGATAGACAAGAAACACAAATGAGCTTTAGCGTTCATAATCAAGCAAGCGGTTTTGAGTACAACGGACATACCTTCACCAGTTTATTCGCCCAAAAAAGAAATATATTTAGGCCTAAGTTTTGGCGCTTGTTAAGCGATATTGTTAAGTTTAATAAATTATGTAAAGCAATGCACAGCGAGCAAAACTACCCGAAAGATCAAACGCTGGGTCAGTTATTAGATACGCACGGCTTTAATGATTTTTTTAAATACCATTATATTTTACCTATGGGGGCGGCTATCTGGTCAACTAGCATCAAAGAGATGCAAAATGTAGGGGTTGAGTTTTTTGTAAACTTTTTTTACAACCATGGCTTACTTGATATTACAAATAGGCCGCAGTGGTATGTAATTCCTGGTGGGTCTAAGCAATACATTAAGCCGCTTATTAAAGGTTTTGCGGATCGGATAAAACTAAACACCGATATAGAGACGGTTACTCGTGTAGATAATAAAGTAATTATTACCCTTGAAAATGGCGAGCACGCAGAATTTGATAAAGTGGTATTTGCGTGCCACTCAGATCAAGCCCTTGCGTTACTGGGCGATGCTACTGAGCAAGAGCAGGCTGTATTAGGTGCAATTCCCTATACCGAAAATTCGGTGGTACTGCATACTGATACCCGTTTACTGCCAGATAGAAAAGCCGCTTGGGCAAGTTGGAACTACCTTCTAAACGAAAATACCGATAAAGCAGCGGTTGTTACATACCAAATGAATATACTGCAAGGTATTGACTCAGATACTCAATTTTGTGTAACCCTTAATCACTTAGAAGGGATTAACAAAGCAAATATATTACGCGAGTTTACTTATCATCACCCTGTTTTTAACGAATCATCCATTGCCGCACAAAAACTAAAGCACACTGTTGATGGCCAAAATAATAGCTATTTTTGTGGTGCTTATTGGTATAACGGTTTTCATGAAGATGGTGTTCGCAGTGGAGTAGATGTGGCTAAACAGTTAGGTGTTGAATTTGAATAGCGCTGTATACTTAGGCGATGTAAGGCATCGGCGCTTTGCTGTAAAAAACCATCAGTTTAAATACCCACTGTATATGATGTGGGTAGATTTAAAAAATCCGTTATTGCTTAATAATATCCACCCTATGTTAGGTACTTTTGGTTTTAAAGCACTGCGTTTTAATCAAGCTGATTATTTAAATACACTGTCAAATTCAGAGCCATTAAGCATTTTTGAACGTGCACAGTGCCAAATAGAAAAACTAGGTGTTAAAGAGACGTTTACGCATATTTATATGCTTGGTCAACTTAGGTGCATGGGAATTTATTTTAGCCCTGTAAATTTTTACTTTTACGGTAATAGCACCGATAACTTTAACTATATGGTGGCCGAGGTAAGCAATACGCCTTGGAATGAGCGCCATTATTATTTGGTGCCCTTACAAAAAAAAGTGAACTTTAAAAAGGCTTTCTCCGTATCACCTTTTATGAATTTAGATATGGACTACCATTGGCAGGTACAACACACTGTCGATAACACATTAATTCATATAGAAAATAAACGTGGGGATGAGTTGTTATTTGACGCTTCTTTACGGTTAAAGCGAAGTCAGTTAACTAGGCAAGAAGTTAATAAATTATTAAAAAAATTTCCTGCGATGACTTTGTCCATTTTCAAAGGTATTTATGTGCAAGCATTTAAGCTGTTTATTAAAAGGGTTCCTTTTTTAGGTCATTCAGGAAAACCTTAGTATAGTTAAACAAGCCTTGTTGCAGGTAGCGATACAATTATAAAGGGTTTAAGATGGAAAAAGTCTCAAGTATAAATTGCCAAGAGCAAACAGGTTGGTTTACAAACTTATATAAAAAGCTAGTCACCAAAGCCTTTGCAAGTATTGAAACAGGCCAAATAGTGTTAGTTGAGAACAGTTGCTCAGCAGTATTTGGTCAACAACATTCAGACTTAAAAACCACTATTACCGTTAACGACACCGCCATGTATAAAGCATTTGCGCTATCTGGCAGTGTGGGGGCGGGTGAGTCTTACATTCTTGGGCAATGGTCGTGTGATAACTTGACCAAACTAATCGAAATTTTTGCTATAAACCAAAAACAACTAGATGCGTTTGAAAAAAAATTCTCGTTTTTTAGTGGCTTAGCTCACCGGTTCAACCATCTCAAAAACAGCAACTCAGAATCTGGTTCGAAAAAGAATATTGTTGCACACTACGATTTAGGTAACGATTTATACGAGTCATTTTTAAGTGATGAAATGCTTTATTCTTGCGCTGTTTATCCTGAAAAAGACGCCTCACTTGAGGACGCTCAGCAAAATAAGCTAAAACAAATTTGTGAGCAGGTAGAGATAAACGAAGGGGATTCAGTTATTGAAATTGGCACAGGCTGGGGGGCGTTTGCTATTTACGCAGCCACACATTACAACTGCCATGTAACCACAACAACGATTTCTGATGAACAATATGCCTATGTTGCAAACAAGGTTAAACAGCTAGGGCTTGAAAATAATATAACTTTGCTCAAGCTCGATTATCGTTTATTAGAAGGTCAATACGACAAGCTCGTATCAATAGAGATGATAGAAGCAGTAGGGCATGAATATCTACCAAGCTTCTTTAAGCAATGTAATAGCTTGCTTAAAGAAGACGGTGCAATGCTTATTCAAGCAATTACTATTGGCGATCAACGTTATCAACATTATTTAAAAAACTCTGACTTTATTCAGCAGTATATTTTCCCCGGTGGTTGTTTGCCTTCAATTAATGAGATGAGCGAGCAAATTAAAAACAATACCGATATGGTTATTCATACTGTAAACGACATAGGTGCGCATTATGCTAGAACACTAGCCGATTGGCGCACACGCTTTATCGATAACTGGCACACCTTAGACAGTGACAAGTTTGATGAGCGTTTTTACAGGTTATGGTTATTTTACTTTGCTTACTGTGAAGGTGCTTTTAGAACGCGAGCAACTAGTACTGTTCATTTAACGGCTCGTAAACCACGTTTTACTAGTCAAAATGACGAAATTGCCCTTAATTATTAATTTTGTGCTTTTTCAAACAGTGTGGTTTCTATCACTGTTTTTAGAAGCTCAATCTGTTTTATACACATCAATTATTGTTGTGCTTATGTTTGTTTTATCAAAGCAGCATAAGCTCGATGGGCTGCTATTAGCCAAAGCTTTACCTATTGCGCTGTTATGTGAATACCTTGCTGTGCAGCTAAACCTTCTGGAGTTTAAAGTATCACCTTTCCCGCTTTGGTTAGCCTTGCTATGGGCTGCATTATTGCTTTGCTTAAACACATCAATGGCGTTTATTACTAACCTCAAACTTTGGCAAGCCTATTTAGTGTGCTTAGCCTTTGCGCCAATTAGTTATTATTCAGGTGCTCAATTTGGCGTGCTTAGTATTTATTCACCTGTCTGGGCATTTTGGCTTCTGTACGGCTCACTTTGGGCTGCAGCCTTTACATTAATTCTTATTATTAACCAAAAAATTAAAGCGCTTTTAAATTTTAGCAAGCAATAACAGGAGCTTGTATGAATATTACCGCAAAAATATGTGCAGTAACGGCCACAATGATTATGGCTACTTTTTTTACCCCGTTGAGTTTTAGTGAAGAGCAGACTGACTTTAAAAAAGTGGGCGAGGCGCGCATGGAATATTTATTTTGGGATGTTTACGATGCAACCTTATACACCCGCTCAGGAAGTTATAAACAACAGGATCACCCAGTAAAATTTAAGCTCACCTATTTACGAGATTTTGCAGCAAAAGACATTGTTAAAGCCACTGAAGAGCAATGGCAACATTTAGGTAAAAGTGATTTATCAGCTAAGTATGCTGATAAATTGCTCGCTCTTTGGCCAGACATTAAAAAAGGCGAGTCGTTAAGCTTACAAACGTCACCAAGCGGTCAGACTACTTTTTATCATAATGAAAAAAAGTTAGGTGAAATTACAGACTCACAATTTGCCAACCAGTTTTTAGCTATTTGGCTAAGCCCAAACACCTCAGAGCCAGCACTTAGAAAACAGTTATTAGGGAATTAACATGCGAAATATAAATAAATTTAAACAGCTATGTATTTTAATGGTCGCATTATTTTTAGTGAGCTGCTCCGCGCCAAAAGTAGATCACTACAATAGCAGCAACCCAGAATTTGATTTTAAAGCGTTTTTTAGCGGCGATTTGAAAGCATACGGCGTTGTGCAAGATTATAAAGGCGAACTGACACGTAAACTTGTTGTCACTATGAATGCGCGCTGGGAAGGTCACGAGGGCGTTATAGAGGAAGACTTTGTGTATGATGATGGTGAAACACAAAAGCGTATTTGGTATGTCACGCTTAATGACGATAATAGCTTAGTGGGACGTGCTGATGATGTGCTTGGCATAGCAACCGGTAAAAGCGCAGGCAGTGTGTTTCATTGGAACTACAATGTGGCCTTACCCTATGACGGCAGTACGCTTGAGGTTAATTTTGATGATTGGATGTACCTGGTTACACAATCGCGCTTGATAAACCGAACGTCTATTGTTAAGTTTGGTGTCGAGGTTGGGGAAGTGACCTTAGTTATCGAAAAAATATAGAGCAGTGTGTTATTTAAAGTGTGCCTTTTGTGTACTTAAATTAAGTTTTAGTTAACCCAACACGCTGTATTTTACCGAGAATTATTAAAATTTTACGCATTTTCGAAGTATTTAAGCAAAAAATGCAATTTGCTGTTGCTAACTCTTTAAAAATGCATAAAGATAGGTTTTGCGAAGGCAAAATAATAACGAATAGGAATCTAACAATGAATAAAGCTCAATTAGTTGAAAAAATCGCTACTGATGCAGAAATCTCTAAAGCCGCTGCTACACGTGCACTTGACGCGTTTACTGGCGCTGTAACTTCTTCTTTAAAAGAAGGTAATTCAGTTGCATTAGTAGGTTTTGGTACTTTCTCAGTTAAAGAACGTGCAGCACGTACTGGCCGTAACCCACAAACGGGTGCTGAGATCCAAATCGCAGCGGCAACTATCCCAAGCTTTAAAGCAGGTAAAGGTCTTAAAGACCAAGTAAACCCTTAATTGGCGCTTTACAGAATTTTTTAAAAAAGAGCTATTTAGCTCTTTTTTTTTGCCTACATTAAAGTAGTGAGCTTAACTTGGTTAAGTTTATTTCCACATGCCTAATTAGGTCTTTATGCAAAGGAATATAAAGCAGGGCTTAACACAAAAAATCCCTGCTAATTGCTTAGCAGGGATTTAATATAAAACGCTTAAGCTTTAATTAATTACGCTTTTAATGCTTTGTCACCACGGCCAATACCCACAGCACCAGAGCGCACCACTTCAATAATGTCGGTTTCATGGCGTAGGGTGTCTAAAAACGATTCTATTTTGTCTGTGCTGCTTACCAGTTGTAAACTGTAGCTTTGGCGACCCATATCTAAAATAGCACCTTGGAACACATCTACAACGCGTGTAACCGCTGCACGTGTGGTTTCGTCTTGGGCAAATACTTTAACAAGTAATAATTCACGTTCGATGTGACTCATTTCGGTCAAATCAATAATTTTAAGTACATCAACTAATTTATTAACTTGTTTAGTAATTTGCTCAACGATTCTATCATCACCCATAGTGGTAATGGTGATACGTGACAGTGACTCATCATCAGTAGTGCCCACTGTTAAGCTATCTATATTGTAGGCGCGCTGTGAAAAAAGCCCGACAATGCGAGATAAGGCTCCCGGTTCGTTTTCTAATAAAATAGATAATATACGACGCATTATGCTTTTACTCCTTTACGTAACCACATCTCATCAATGCCACCTAGTTTAATTTGCATTGGGTATACATGTTCTTTTTCATCAACGTTAATATCTAAAAATACTAAACGGTCGTTAATGCTCATGGCTTTATCTATAGCAGGTTGTAGCTCATCTAACGTATCTACCTTTATGCCAACATGGCCATAGCTTTCAACTAGTTTTACAAAGTCAGGTAATGAGTCCATATAAGATGATGAATGGCGACCGCCGTAAATCATATCTTGCCATTGGCGTACCATGCCTAATGAGCGGTTATTTAGCGAAACCACTTTTACAGCCAAGTTGTACTGTAAGCATGTAGATAGCTCTTGAATATTCATTTGAATAGAGCCATCGCCGGTTACACACACTGACTCTTTATCAGGAAAGGCAAGCTTAACACCCATAGCAGCTGGTAAGCCAAAGCCCATGGTGCCTAAACCGCCAGAATTAATCCACTGACGAGGGTTTTTAAATGGATAATACTGCGCTGCAAACATTTGGTGTTGCCCTACATCTGAGCTTACATACGCGTCGCCATTGGTCGCTTTATACACTGCTTCTATAACCGCTTGAGGCTTAATTTTATCGCCATCGGTGTTGTAGCTTAGGCACTTTTGTTCGCGCCAGCTAATAATTTGTCGCCACCAATCTTCTTGTGCACTGCGATCAATTTGAATACTGCTTTTATCTATGCCGGCTTGCAGTTGCTCCATCACAGTGGCTAAACAGCCCACAACTGGAATGTGTGCTTTAATTGTTTTAGAAATAGAGGTTGGATCTACATCTACGTGAACGATGGTTGCATTAGGACAAAACTTTTTAACATTATTGGTTACACGATCATCAAAACGCGCTCCGAGTGCTAAAATTACATCGGCATTTGCCATAGCTTTATTAGCTTCTAGCGTACCGTGCATGCCCAGCATACCCACGTAATTTGGGTGAATACCTGAAATACCGCCTAAGCCCATCAATGTATTAGTGATAGGTGCATTTAGCGATTCAACTAAGCGAGTTAATTGCTCTGAGGTGTTAGATAAAATAATACCGCCGCCTGAGTATATAACCAGTTTTTTAGCTTCTAAAATAGCACTAACCGCTTTGCGAATTTGTTTAGAGTGGCCTTTTGTATTTGGGCTGTAGGTTCTAAGCTCTGTTGTTTTAGGAAAGTTGTACTCAAACTTAATTGCTGGGTTAAGCATATCTTTTGGTAGCTCAACAACAACGGGGCCTGGGCGGCCAGTACTGGCAATGTAAAACGCTTTTGCCAAAATAGCCGGAATTTCTTCAGCGCTTCTGCAGTTAAAGCTATGCTTTACAACCGGGCGAGAACAACCAACAATGTCAGTTTCTTGGAATGCATCATCACCAATTAAGCTAGTAGGTACTTGCCCCGATAATACTACCATTGGAATTGAGTCCATATAAGCGGTAGCAATACCTGTAATACAGTTAGTTGCGCCAGGGCCTGAGGTAGCAAGTACAACACCAACTTCGCCAGTGGCACGGGCATAACCGTCAGCCATATGGGTTGCGGCTTGTTCGTGACGTACTAAAATATGTTCAATGTCTTCTTGTTGAAAAAGTGCATCGTATAAATCTAAAACCGAGCCACCAGGGTAGCCAAAAATATACTTAACCTTTAACTCTTTTAATGCCCGAACAACTAGTTCAGAACCATTATACTCTTGTTTGCTCATCCTCATTCCTCTGTGCGCTGTTTATGCATAAAAAAACCCCCGCGTAGTGCGAGGGTTTTTAAAAAGCAATTTCACTTTTTAATACATCCCCGCTGGGCTTATCACTAAGACCACTACGAGTACGATTAAAAGGTGAAGTTGTTTTTTCATAATTGTCACTTTATAAAAAGCAAAATGCTGCTTTAGATTAAAAATTCTATATGGGGTTATTTTTAAGGGTTTTACGTGCTTATGTCAACCTTGAAAGAGCTGTTTTGGATTAAAATTTCAAATTAATTTATTTTAATACTAAAAAATTGCACGCTATTTGTAGTTATATAAAAAATATGAAGAAATTATGCTAATTTTACCGAGTAATCATAATGGGTAAATAGGTGATTTGAGCACTGTGCTCCATGCATATATTAGGTATGATAGAGCAATAATTTATCTGGGGAAGATACAGTGAAAAAAATAATAGGGCTTGGCTTATTCCTTTGCAGCCTAAATCTTAACGCAGCAAATACCAGTGCGCATGACCCAGGTATTATTAACAAACAAAGAATAGAGTACTGGTTAAATAAACGCGCTGATACTCAACAGACCACTAACAAGCCAACGGTTGAAAGCTACTTAGCGAATACTGCGCGGCTTAGCCCTTTACTGCTAAAACCTGTTTCGGCCATGAAAGATCGCTTCACAGCTAAGCAAGCCAATAAGCAGCTGCAATATGCCAGTACGGCTAGCCCTAGCAACGCGCTGAATGAGGTTAAAGTACTGGCTATTTTAATTGATTTTCCTGATTTAAAACACGACGACAATCATCTAGTTGATGATGATACCGACATGTATTACGAAAATTATACAAAGGAGCATTACCAACAGTTACTTTTTAATAAGGGTGGGTTTGTTGGCCCAAATAATGAAACGCTTAGCAGCGTACACGATTATTACTACGACGCATCGGGTGCTAGCCTAACTTTTAATGGGCAAGTTTACGGGTGGGTTAGGGCAGATAATAATGCAAAAACCTATGGTGAACGCGTAGGCAACACACGCGATATAAATGCCCCCGCACTGATAAAAGAAGCGGTAGAAAAAGCCACAGCGCAATTTGATATTGATTTAACGCAATATGATTTAACAGATTTAGATGATATTGACGGCGATGGCATAATCAACGAGCCAAATGGCATTATCGATCATGTTATGGTTTTTCATTCAAGTATTGGTGAAGAATCTGGTGGAGGCTATTTAGGCGTTGATGCAATATGGTCTCACCGCTACTACGTATTTGATGAAAACAGTGAACCTGTCAGTATTGCCGGTAGTAGCGTTAAGTTATCGGGTTATACAATAAATCCAATCGATGCCAGCATAGGTGTGGTTGCGCATGAATTTGGTCATGACTTAGGACTAGCAGATGAATACGACTTACAATCAAATACGGTGGGTGAGCCTGTATCGTCTTGGTCAATAATGTCTACGGGTAGCTGGGCTGGTGGGCCTAGGGGCTCACAGCCGGTTATGTTTAGTGCGCAGGCGCTTGAGTATTTACAAAACAGATACCAAGGCAATTGGGTGAACCAGCTTAATTTAACCATGGAGGAAGTGAACAGCCAGCCTCTGCAGTCGCTTGTTTATACTAGCTCACTTTCTCAGCAGCAAAGCCAAATTAAAGTGAGCCTTGCGCAGCAGCTCGAAAAATTTAAAACCCCGGTAGAAGGTGATTTTCAATTTTACTCTGGTACGGGTAATAATCTAACACAGACACTTTCTCAAACTGTGACTTTACCTGAGGCGGCTACATCACTGACTCTTAGCTTTTTAGCTTACTACAGTATTGAGCGTGATTATGACCTTGTGCAAGTAAAGGTAAATCAAACCCCTTTAGTTGGTAATTATACAACCGAGATCAACCCCTATTATGGCGATATAGGCCCGTATATAAGTGGTGATTCGTTTTTACATGCAGATGCGCAGCAACCTAATGGCTTTTTAAAGCATGAGTTTGATTTAACACAATATGCAGGACAAACCATTACATTAAGTATTGAGTATGTTACCGATACAAACACACATTATTATGGCTTTGTAGCCGATGATTTAAAAATAACACACAACAATACTGTGGTTTGGCAAAATAACGCAGAGCAGCCAAGTACTACCTTAGCGTTAAATGGTTTTAGCCGCGTGAGTAGTTATATTTATGCTAAAGCAGCCCACTACTATCTGCAGCTACGCGCATACAGAGGGATGGATGCTGGCTTACAAACAGAGCAATATTCACCAGGTGTTTTATTGTGGTATAGCAATAGTGCTTATGATAACAACAACACGACTGATCACCCTGGGAGCGGTTTTAATTTAGTGGTTGATGCAGATCAAAAGCCAATTTATCGCGGTACAAGTGGCAGCACATTGGCAGATACACCTATACAAGTGCGCGACGCTGCATTTAGTTTATATCAGCAAAGTGCCGGTTTAGGCGATCAAGACTTAGCGGCAATTAGTAAGTTTAATGACCATTTTGATTACAGCTTCATGCAGCAGGCTGAATCAGGTGTGGTGTTAACACCCCAAGGATTTAACTTTGAGATAGTTAGCCAACATCCTGAAAGTGAAACTGCAGAGCTTTTACTCAGCTATGATGCGCTACAGCAAATAATCACTACAATAAACGAGGCAACTATTAGCTTTAATGTAGCAGGTTTAAAGTTAACCCCAACAGACACTTTTTTATGGGACTTTGGCGATGGGCAATCGAGCACTGAGCTAAGCCCTACTCATACCTATGCCGATTACGGCACCTATAGCGTTACATTTTCGGCAACGGGTGAGACGGCTACGCAAACACAATCTAAACAAATTACCATTACAAAGCCGCTAGAAATTGAAAATTTAGCGTATCAGTTAAACGGTGCAACGTTATCTGCTCAAGCAATCGTAAGTGGCGGGGAACCACCTTACACTATGAGTTGGCTTATAGATGGTGAGCTTGTATCGCAAACTGAAAACCTAGATTACCAATTTAGCTACTCTGGCGATTACACCCTGGCATTGATGGTAACCGATACGCAAGAGGTAAGTGTTAGCCAACAACAAGCTTTGAGTGTTAACGCACCGCTGCAATTAAGTACGCGCTATACGGCAAATAATTTAGCGGTACAATTTAATAGTTCACCATTGGGTGGATCTGGTAGTTATACGTATAGCTGGGATTATGGTGATAGTAGCCCACTAGGTACAACGCAAAACCCAAGTCATCATTATCAAGGTGCAGGGAGTTATACAGTAAAACTTACACTCACAGACAGTCAAACTAATGACGTTATAAATAGTGATCTAACAGTCTTGGTACAAGCAGCGCAAAGTGAATCTTCATCAAGTGGTGGGGCAATAGGTTATTTAATCGCGCTATTAGTGATAGGTGGTTTTTATAGGCGTATTAGCAAAAATGTTTAATTATTTTTGCAGTAAAACGATTCGATTTAAATGTCTAATAACTTAACACCAGTGGTATAAAAGGTGATGCTTGCGCAATTAAAAAATCATTTATAATTAAAAATTTAGTTATGCCAAGTGATGTAATTAGCAAAGGTAAAAATACAAAAAAGCCAGCAAGATGCTGGCTTTTTAGGCTTAAAACAAGATTAACCTTGTTAAATTATAAACGGTCGATTACTGATTGAGTGAAATCAGTTGTACCGTGGCTGCCGCCTAAGTCACGTGTTGTGCGATCGCCAGATTTAATTACATCAGCTACTGCGCTGCGAATGCGCTCAGCCGTGTCGCCCATATTTAGGTGCTCAAGCATTTGGATAGACGCTAAAATTACAGAAGTCGGGTTTGCTAGGTTTTTGCCAGCAATATCTGGTGCACTACCGTGTACTGCTTCAAAAATAGCTGCATCTTCACCAATGTTTGCACCTGGTGCCATACCTAAACCGCCAACTAAGCCAGCACAAAGGTCAGATAAAATGTCGCCAAATAAGTTAGTTGTTACTACAACGTCAAACTCTTCTGGTGTCATTACTAGCTTCATACATGTTGCGTCAACAATCATTTCAGTAGATTCAATTTGCGGGTAACGCTCAGCAACTTCACGTGCAACTTTTAAAAATAAGCCAGAAGTTGATTTTAAGATATTTGCTTTATGTACTGCGGTTACTTTTTTACGGCCTTCACGCACTGCTAACTCGTAAGCAAACGTGATGATTTTCTCAGCGCCTTCGCGAGTAATTACAGATTTAGCTTCTGCTTCGTTACCGTCTTCGCTTACTACTTGGCCTAAACCAGAGTACATACCTTGGGTATTTTCACGAATAGTAATGATATCGATATCATCGTAACGTGCTTTAGTACCAACAAATGATTTAACAGGGCGTACGTTTGCGTATAAACCAAACTGCTTACGTAATGTTACGTTAATAGACGTAAAACCTTCACCTACTGGAGTCGTTAATGGACCTTTAAGCGTGATTTTGTTTTTAGCGATGGTATCAATTGTTTCTTGAGGAAGTAGCTCGCCAGTTTTTTCTAGTGCAGCAAGGCCTGCATCAACAAATTCATAATCAAAATCGCAACCTGCGGCTTTTAATATTTCAAGTGCTGAGTCGATAATGCTCGGACCGATGCCGTCGCCTTTGATCACTGTGATGGTTTGTTTGGCCATTGACTTTTCCTTTAAAAGAATAAAAAACGCACATAAATTATTACTGATAATAGTAACTGCTTGTTAGGTCATTTATGTGACGTATGTGGATAAATTTTGAGGGCGCATTTATACCAACTTATCGCCCATTTTGCCAGTTTATACTATAAATACAGGGTATAACCTGTGTTTATAGTCAGCATAAGTGACTTAAATGCTGTTATATAGCGATAAGCCTTGCAGTTGCGCAAAAAAATCATCCTCAGATTTAAAGCCTTGTGCTTTTAGCTGCGCATTTAAAGTGTGTTGTTGCCAAGGCGTTAAAGGTAAAGCGGGTTTAAAAATAGTTTGCGCCACGACCTTTAAACTAATCCATAATGTGTGCTGCTCGTTAAGCTCTTTTTTGGGTTGTTGTTCAGCATCGAGCAGTGGTTTGGTCCATGGATTATCACTTAGTAATTGAGTTAATTCTGTATTTAAATGCTCATTATCAAGCGTTTCAACCCCAAAAAAGGCGGCTAATGGGGCACTGTAGGTTTGGTTAGGCGCGCTATTAATACTTACTTTTGCACAGATCTGTGCACTGCAATGGGTTAATAAGTAATGCACATAGCCATAGATGGGCAAGGCTATATGTTCAAATTGCTGAGTTGGGTTATTACTTACCATTAAAGCTAAAATACGAATAAAGCTATTAAGTTTATTGAGTACTATATGTTTGTGCGGATGATGTGATGTATCCACTAATTGCTCAAATATTACTCGCTGAATAATTGCCGGTGCATTGTCGTAGCCAACCATTGATAAGCTATGGCGTAAATCTTTGGCGGCTTGATGCTGATTGTTATAAGGCCTGACTGCTTGGCAAAGCTTATGTGTTATTTCGCTAAACGGAGCCAGTAACTTATTTAAACCTTTAAAACTATATTCATGCGCTACTTTTATATGGCTCACTAATGCGATTAATTCGGCCTTTGAACTTATCTGCTCCGAGGCTTTACGGACTAGGTGCTCATTGTTCCAGGCTAAAAATAATACCCGTTTATCAGTACATAGCCATTGCAGTGGTTGATCTTTAAGTGAGGTTTTAACCTTGTACCACGCCAGTTTTTTCTCATTATTGGCATTAATAAGTATATGCTTGTTAGCTTCATCACTTGCGAGATAAACCATTGCTTGGTCGCTATAAACAATTTTACTGCCTGGCAGGTGCGGACCTATGTGCGCTATTAAATCCTTAATTAACCTTTGCGCAAATGGGTTAGCTGTTTTGACATACAATTCACCCAAAGCTTTGTAAAAATTCAATGGGTTCTTTTTTGATGTATAGGTAATGTTCATCGCTATAATATTACTTAATGCACACAAGGTTATGGCATTGTCGTATAGCATTATGTCGCTAGTGCTTAGTAAGGCTTGCTTATACTTATTTAATTTAGCCAACATACGCACGCTATTTTGAGTAGGGTGCTGTGCACTGAGCAACACTTTTGCTGCTAGCTGGTGGCGAAAACGCCATATTTTTTTATCACTGAGTGTTAGCATTTGCTGCTGCGCAATTTTATTATGCTGCGCTACAACGCAGCAATGCTCTACTAATGCAACTCCAATATAAAGCTCGGTTAGTTCGTCATCATACTGCTGGCTAGCACACAGTGCGGTGCTAATAACACATTGGTTAATAACTAGGTTTGTAGCAAAGTCGTAGTGGCTTGTGTACAAGCTTAAACGCGCTTGTAAAGCGTGCGGGTGTTGCTGATACAAAACGCGATAGTGCTGGGCTGTTTGTACAACAAGCGGATAAAGATGTTGCCACTGCGTTTTGTCATTATAAATTGTCAGTATTTGCTGTGTATTATGCAGTAACCGCACTAACTGTTTTGAAATAGGCTCATCCATTGGCTATCACCTGATCTTTTCCTGATAAGTTGTATAGGCGCTGGGGCCCCATAAAAATAACTCACCATTTTTAAATAATAACCCGGTGCATTCATCCATCGTGGTTATGCCATCTGAAGTTTGGTGCTGAGTACGGTAAAAAACAATCTGCCATACTTGGTCTTTATTACGTTTGGCATAGGTTAAATCGGGGCTTCCTAAATAATCGAGTACACTGTTTAATGTAACTGCCTCATCAATTGACAGCTTTTTGATGTAACGTTCGTTAAAGGCCTCACGGTCTTGCCATATCATTGCTTGTGGGTCATCTTTATAAAAGGTGATCACTAAAGTCGCAATGAGTGCATACAAGCCTAACCCTAATATTAAGTATCTTATAAACTTTTTAATCATGTTTAACTCACGCTCGCAACAATAAAGTGAGTATATGTGGTGCGCTTAAACAGTGCTATCAACATGCGACTAATGCAACCTCAGCTGCTTTAAACTAAAACCTAGCTGTATATCTGTACGTAAAGTGACTAATTGTTTAGAAATAACATACATGTCTTTTTGCTCAACTAGCTTTTTTTGAATACTGCTTGATAGGGCATCATCTTCTATGGCGCTATCAATGCTTTGGTAGGTATTTACAATAAGCTGAGCCGATTTAGTCCCTATTCCTTTAACGCCGGGCACATCATTAGTTTTATCGCCCGCTAAGGCCCAAAAATCAATAAGTTTACTTTGCTCAATACCAAAACGCTGCTCAATGCTGTCGCTATCTAGATAGCATTTTTTAAAATAATCGTACACACAAATATAGTCGTTCAAAAAAGGTAAAAAACCCTTATCGGTAGAAACAATGGTATTGTTTATCTTATTTTTCGCAGCTTTGTCGGCTAGGGTGGCTATAATATCGTCGGCTTCATCGTTGAGCGGTTCAAATACAACAATACCGGTTTGCTCTATTGCTTCTTTAAAGTTATGAAGTGCGCTTTTAAGCGTGTTGGGCATAGGTGCCCTTGAGTGTTTATATTGCTTATAAAAGTGGTAGCGCCAGCTTTTGTCACCATCAAAAACAGCTATAGCGTGAGTGGCATTTGTTGACTGCAATAGTTTGTTGCAAGCATGTGCTACGCGCGCGCAACTGGCCTTTAGCATCTGCTCTTCACTATGGTGTGTTTGGTTAGCGTCAACTGCGTAAATGCGCCTAATTAAATTAAGCGCATCAATTAAAAGTAAATGGGGTTTCAAATAGTCAAACTCATGCTTTTATTTCATAACAAGGGATATACTTACTACCGGGCAACTTCATCCGACCTTGGTCTACAAATGCTTGTAATAGTTTATCCATATCTTTCATTAAATCAGGCTCACCACTTAACACATAGGGTCCATGCGCTTTTATAGCGCGTAGGCCTTCATCTTTAACATTGCCTGCAACAATACCCGAAAATGCTCTACGTAGGTTAGCCGCTAATTGCTGCTTAGGCTGCTCTAGGTGCAAATCTAAACTTGCCATGTTTTCGTGCGTAGGTGCAAAAGGTTGCTGAAAGTCGTTATCGATTTTAAGCGTCCAGTTAAAGTAGTAGGCATCTCCTTGGCTTTTACGGTAATTACGTACATTTGCCATAGCTGATTTTAATTTTTGCCCTACTAAGGCAGGATCATCAATGATTACTTCAAATTTATCAAGGGCTTCTTTGCCTAATGTCAGCTCTACAAACTTACATAACTCGCTAAAGTACGCTGCGCTTTCTTTAGGGCCGGTTAAAATAACAGGCAAACACTGTTTTTCATTATCTGGGTGCAGCAAAATACCTAATAAATAAAGTAATTCTTCTGCGGTACCGGCACCACCTGGAAATATAATAATTGCATGCGCCGTCCTAATAAATGCTTCAAGGCGCTTTTCAATGTCGGGCAAAATTACCAGCTCATTTACAATAGGGTTTGGCGGCTCTGCAGCAATGATACTAGGCTCGGTTAAACCCAAATAACGGTTTTCGCTAATACGTTGTTTAGCATGGCCAATAGTGGCACCTTTCATCGGGCCTTTCATTGCCCCTGGGCCGCAGCCAGTACATATATTTAAACCACGTAAACCAAGCTCGTAACCAACTTGTTTTGTATATTTGTATTCTATTTCGTTAATTGAGTGTCCACCCCAGCACACAATCATGTTTGGTTCGCTGTTAACGCGCAATGCACCTGCGTTTCTAAGCATATCAAACACCATGTGGGTAATGGCTTTTTGTTCTTTAAGATCTTTTTCGTATTTTTGGCAAATAAATAAAATATCACGAATAACAGAGAAGATATGCTCGTGAATACCGGTAATTATTTCGCCATCAACAAAGGCGGTTTCGGGAGGGTTTTCTAACTCAATTTTAATGCCGCGCTCGCGACTGACTAACCGAATATCAAAGTCTTGGTATTTGTCGTAAATTTCATTACTTGCGTCTGTGTGGCTGCCTACGTTAAGGACGGCTAAGGCACAGTTTCTAAAAAGTCGATAACGTTCACTGGCTGAAGATTGCTCTAATAAATCAACTTCCAATTGTGACAGTAAATCTAAAACCCCAGTCGGGTTTAACTGTATTAACATCGGCATTCTCCTTGCTGCTTAAAATGTAAAAACTACATGTCATCTACTTTAGCACTCAAACTAATTGAGAATTATGACATTATTTACTCATACAAAGGCGATCCCGACCTGTTTTCTTTGCTTCATAGAGGGCGTCATCTGCTCTGTCGAATGCTTTGAGCGGTGTATCGCCTTTTTTAAATTGTGTAGCGCCCAACGAAATGGTGATTTCTATTTCTTTTTCTCTAAATTTAAAAGGAATATTTTTAATCACTTTTCTCAGCTTTTCAAGCGGTTGCGCAGCATGCGACAACGAAAGCCCAGGCATAAGTAAAACAAATTCTTCTCCACCGTAGCGGGCTATAAAGTCAGACTGCCGCACAGATTTTTGTAGTGCTTTTGCAATAACTTGTAAAGTTATATCGCCTGCAGTATGACCAAATCTATCATTAATTGACTTAAAGTGATCAACATCAATAACCACTAGGGTAACATCCGAGGCTTGTACATTAAATAAGTGTAGCTCGTGATTGTAACGCTCATCAAAGGCGGCTCTGTTAGGCAATTTTGTAAGGCTGTCGAGTAAACTTTTAAAGCGTTGCTCATTTAGGCGTTTTTTATATTTGGTTAGTTTGCCTTCTAAACTGCCAATGCGATCATTGATTTCATCAAAGCTTGTAATTAACGTTTCACGATCTTTTCTTTCTAGCTGCTCTTTAGCTATAAAATCTTTACTTAAAGATTTGAGCTCATTATCAACTAACTCTTTTAAAGATGAAATAGACGTAGCAGATTGAGTTTGTTCATTTAAAAGCTTAATTTTTCCTTTAATTCGCTTGTTTAATGAGTCAAATTCATTACCCATTGATTTTGAATGTTGGCTAGTAGATACAATTGATGAGTGCAACTCTTCTAATGTTTGGTTAAGCGATACTAAAAAACTTTGTGCCGATTGGCGCTCTTTACTGATATTTTTGACCACCACGCTTATTATATTTAATGCAGCTTGCAGCAGGGCTTCTAAATTATCGTTTTCGGTAATTGCATTTTTTATTTGTTTAATTTGTTCAGTCGATTCATCCTCTAATACTAGCTCATTAGCAAGTTCTAACAACTTTTTAGCCATACGAGGAGAGGCATTGGAGCTTGCTTTAACGGTACTTGAAAGCTTGCTATGCAAAGCATGATGATAAAAGTTAATAAGCTGATTTAATATCGGAATGTAGTCGTGTGTAGACTGTACATTATTAATTTCGTGGTCAAGTAAATGCCTTAAGGTGCGGCGGGTATCGTCTGGTAAGCCTTTGGTTTTTTGTAAAAGCTTACCGGCTGTTTGTACGCTCGAAAACAGTTCTCGCTGATGGGCTGTTTGTAATGCCTCTTGGTTTTGTAGTAACAATAAAATATCGTCAATTAAAGGTGATAATATTTCAAACCCGACCCCTTTATTTAGCGAACTTCTAAATTTGGCGAGTTTATTATCAAGCTCAATATCAAGCCCTTTAGAGCTTAAAGACAATTTTGCAGTTAGATTTGATAAAGTATCAACTTGGAGCTTACGCGCATTTTCAATGGCTATCCTGGCTTCAATTGCTTGCTTTAACTTTTTATCTACAGCGTTAGAGTTTTCAGACACCTAAGCATACCGCCATCGTGTTAATTACATTACCTTCAGTTTACAACAAAATCATATTAAGTGTAGTTATCTAATTAAAAAACTAAGCATTTTTACTCAGAGTCTGCACGTAAACTGGGCTATTAGGTTGTTTATCGTTTTTAATTCACTTTTAATTTATGCCTTGTTAGGCTTATTTCAACTAATAAGTAACCTAGAGCCATTATGAAAAAGCGTTTTGTCTTGTCAATTTTAGCTGCCTTTTGCGCAGCCCCTGCATTAGCCGATGTAAATTATTCTTTAAGTATTACTGAGCCACAACATCATTTAGGTAATGTGAGTGTGGAGTTTCCAAAGTCTGCACAATCGCATATCGATGTTAAATTGCCTGCATGGCGCACTGGGCGCTACGAAATATTAAATTTAGCCAATGGGGTACGTTACTTTGCGGCCAGAGACGATAATGGCAAAGCATTAAAATGGGAAAAAATTAACCACAGTACATGGCGAGTGCACTTAGCAGAGCCAACACAAGTGAATATTGATTACCAAGTATATGCAAACGAGTTAGGTAAACGAGCACGCCACATAGACGATAGCCATGCCTTTATTGATGCATCTGGCTTTTTTATGTTTAGTGAGTCATTTCGCCAAGAACCGGTTACCGTAGATTTAAAGGTGCCTAAAGCGTGGCGCTCTGTATCTGGCATGGAAAATGCGAGCAATAAACACAGTTTTAAAGCCGCAGATTACGATGTATTGGTAGACTCACCAATAGAAACAGGAATTAATAAACTTCATAAATTTGAAGTAGATGGCCGCCAATACGAGTTAGTTATATGGGGCGAAGGCAACTACGATGAGCAGCTAATGCTGACTGATTTAAAAAAATTAGTGACCACAGGTAATGTTATTTGGGATAGTTACCCGTATGAGCGTTATGTATTTATGGTGCATGCAACGTCGGGTGCCGGCGGGGCAACTGAGCATTTAAATTCAACCATTATTCAGCGCCCACGCGATCGTTTTGGTAGCCGCGAAGACTACTTAGGCTTTATAAGTACTGCCGCGCATGAGTTTATTCATACGTGGAATGTAAAAGCGTATCGTCCTCAAGGTTTAGTCCCTTACGACTACACAGATATGAACTACTCAAAATTACTGTGGATTGCCGAAGGTTCTACAAGTTATTTTGAAGATCATTTATTAGTGCGCTCAGGCATAGAAACCACCGATGAGTTTTTTAAAGTGATGAGCAAAACAATTAATCGCCACTTACAAACACCAGGTCGAGAAGTACAAAGTGCCAGTGAAACAAGCTTTGATAAATGGATCAATCAAGGCGGCGACCACGCGCGTAATTACAGCACCAATATATATTTAGAAGGCTCGTTGCTTTCTATGTTGCTAGATATTCATTTATTAGAAACAACCCAAGCAAAAGTTAACTACCGCCAAGTACACAATGCGTTATATAACAAACATGCGCTACCACAAGGTTTTACTGAGCAAGATGTACTTACAATATTAAAAGAGCTAACAGGCGAAGACTACACAACATGGTGGCACAATAACGTAAGCACCCCAGCAAATATAGATTTTGATGCTTTATTAGCTAAAGTAGGCTTAAAGCTTACCCGCCCCGAGAGCGCTAAGCCATTAGCAAGTATTGATGCCAGTGCAAAAAATAGCGGTGAGTTATTAACACTCACCCACGTTCGCAGAGGTGGAGCAGCATGGCAGGCGGGTCTAACAACAGACGATAAAATTGTGGCAGTTAACAAGCAGCATGTTGGAAAAGATTTAAAATCGAGCTTAGAAGTATTTAAAGCGGGTGAAAAAGTCACTATCGATTTTATTCGTCGGGATGAGCTTCAATCAACTAGCCTCGTTTTATCGCAAGATTATGATAAACCTAAAAAGGTGGTTGCTGATAAACATGCAACTTTATCTCAACGCGCCTTATTTAAAGCATGGATGGGGGTAGAGCACCCTATTAATGTTCAAGCTGATTAACCCTATTAGCGTTTAATTAAAGGGGCTTTGGCTCCTTTTTTTATATCTTATGCAAAGGTATATCACTTAAAAACCAATCTAAAAGTGCTAATTTTAAGAGTACGTCCTATTATTGTGTTAATAACGACTCTAGGTTGCGTATAAATGAAGTCATTAAAAACCATTCAAACGCTTTCACACCAATTTGTGCTTAACGATCCGCTTCATCAATTATTTGATGCGATACATAGTATTTCAGTGCAAGGATATGATGAGCAACGCCGCGTTATTTATTGGAATAAAGGCAGTGAGCTGCTTTATGGGTATACAAAAGAGCACGCAACAGGAAAAAAACTAGAAGACTTAATTATTCCACCCCCAATGCGAGATGCGGTTATAAATGCTCATAGTGAGTGGCTCATAAACGATACCGAAATTCCAGCGGCTGAGCTTACATTACAGCATCAAAATGGCAGCAATGTTACTGTGTTTTCAAGCCATGTGATGTTTACAAATCAGCATGGGGTAAAACAAATGTACTGCATTGACATAGACCTGAGTGATGTAAAACAAGCACAAGCGCAAGCTATGGATAAACAACAAATGCTAGAAAAGGTATTTGAAGCCATTCCCGATCTGTACTTTTTACTCAAACCGGATGGCACCATAGTTGATTACCATGCTAATGATTTAAGCAATTTACATTTACAGCCTGAGCAATTTTTAAATAAATCAATGTTTAGTGTATTGCCCTATGCTGTAGCAAAAATCTTTAAAGATAATATTCAAGCGCTGTTAATTCACAAAGCTAATGTATGCTTTGAATACGAACTGTTAGTACCCAAAGGTGTGTTGTATTTCGAAGCGCGAGTGAGTTATTTACATCATTCAGACCAAGTAATGGTAATAATTCGCGATATAACAGAGCAGCATGAGACAAATAAACTAATACGCAAACAAGCCTATTACGACAGCTTAACGCTACTTCCTAATCGTTTTAATTCTTTAAAACGCCTCACTCAGTTGATTAACACTGCGACCGAAAAAAATACCTTAGCCGCTGTTATTTTTATCGACTTAGATGACTTTAAAAAAGTAAACGACACACTAGGGCATGAAATTGGCGACTCATTACTTATCAGCGCTGCGGATAAACTTAGCCAAATAGTTAATGAAAACGCGACTGTAGGCAGGTTAGGGGGAGATGAGTTCATTATTTTACAGCCAGAGCTACACAGTAAAAAACAGCTAGATGAAATTGTCACACGCTTACTTAAAAGCTTTAGAACCCCCTTTGAAATAGATGGCCGCGAACTGCTACTAACGCTTAGTATTGGCGTTGCATTATATCCAGATAATGGCCTAACAGCCTCCGATTTATTACGCCATGCAGACACAGCCATGTATCAAGCAAAAGCACTTGGCAGAAATACCTACGCTTGTTTTACCAACGAGATGAATACAGCTATAAATAGGCGTTTAGCAATTGAAGAGCAGATGCATGTTGCTCTTGAAAAAAACGAATTTGAATTGTATTTCCAACCTAAATGCGATGCTAAAACACTCAAAATAATTGGGGCCGAGGCGCTATTACGCTGGGACAATAATGTGCTTGGCAAGGTTATGCCCGATGAATTTATTCCGTTAGCAGAGCAAACAGGTTTAATTATTCCTATTGGCAAGTTTGTTATTGAGCAAGCATTAGTATTTTTAAAACGGTGGCAGGCAAGCTCTCAACAAAACTACAGCATGGCAATTAATTTATCACCGAGCCAATTTAGAGATTCCGAGTTATTAAATTTTATAGCAAGCACATTAGAAAAAACTGGAATAAATGCTAAACATGTTGAGCTTGAAATAACCGAAGGCGTATTGATGAGTATACAAACAAATATTACAGAATCACTGCATGCACTGAATAAACTCGGTATTAAGCTGTCTATGGATGACTTTGGTACAGGGTACTCTTCGCTTAGTTATTTAAGGCAGTACCCGTTTGAGGTATTGAAAATAGATCGCAGCTTTATTTGTGGTATTACCGAAAACCAAGAGGACTACAGCTTAGTTAAAGCAACAATTGCAATGTCGCATAGCTTAGGCTTAAGTGTGGTAGCAGAAGGCGTAGAAACATCGGCACAACAAAAATTATTAGCCGAGCTAAATTGCGATTTGATACAAGGCTACTACTTTAGTAAACCGTTGCCCGCTGAAGATTTACTTAAACTTTAACGCTAGTAAACAACATTGGTAAAAATAGCTATTACATATCTTTTTTAACTTTCCTATCTTATGTATTAGGAGTTAGTTGTACTAAGTGATGGTGTAAGGTTGCTATGTTCATGATTAACTGTGACAAGTCGAGTAGTCCTAATAAAGGCCTTAGTATAAACCTTATTTAAAATACAGCTTTTAATTTGCTGTATTTTGCGCCGCAAAAATGCCTTTTTAACGCTTGTTTTAGTTGTGCAGCTGGCAATATCACTTTTGATGTTAGCGTCTTGCTTAATTGGGTATGGCATAAGTGAAAAACCATTAACCTGTGTTTCCCATATATGTTGTAAGTCGCAATCTACAGGGCGACCAAATTGGGCTGTGGCTTTAAGTAGTTGTTTTGCACCTTCATAACTTATTGCTGTAGCGCAGCAGCCGGTCATTAGTTTTTTATGTATGACTAACTGCTGGTGGTTATTTAGATTTTGCTGATAGGCGATAGGGCGAGTGCGGTTTTCATAGGCGGCAAGTTTAATAAGTTGCCAGGGCTGCTGTAGCTGCTCAATATTTTTTATCGCGTCATGAATGCTTTCATCAATATAAAAATCATCTTCAAGCACAATCGCGTAATCTAGATTGTCATCAACTATTTTTTGCCATGCTTTACGATGGCTTAAATAGCAACCAATTTGACCATTGCTAAGTGGGTAATGGTATTTTTGTTTGTTTAGTTGCGGGCTGTAATGGAGGTATTTTTGTTCAACAGTTAAGTTATTGCCATCAATAGCGTCTATACGCTTAAACGTTAAGTTAACTGCAGATAGCCGCTCTGTGGTTTGTATTAAACGCGTGGTTGAGCGTGCCAAATTAATTACAAATATTGCTGCCATACCTAATGCCTCTTACATTTTTTTCTTATAGTAAGAGGGCTGTATTACATGGCAGTGGCAAATTTATGGCTTTTTTAAGTCAGCTCTTGGCTGCGCTAAAATAGCGTTTTTTTCATCTTGAGAGAGAATGATCCAATCAAATATTTCTTCATTAGTTCGCCCGCACCCAGTGCAATAACCGCTGCGGCGCTCGCAAATTCCTAAACAGTCTGTTTTTAGTTTTGAGGCATTAGATGTACGCTTTTGCATTTAATTTCCTAGCGGTGGAGCTATTTCAAATCGGGTAATATAGCGCGTGATACCTAAAGAGGTAAATAAGGTGATAGCTGGGTGGGCTTCATCCAATACAAAGTTACTACTCATTGAGGTTGCTGACTCTTTCGTGTTTTCGTACCAGCCTTGTGACGCTAAACATTGACGTATTTTATCGGCTGTTTGTGTATGAAGGCTTGTGGCACGGTCTTGTTTGTTTTCACTGGTACATTGGTAGCTAAACTGTTGCTTATTATATTGAGTAATAGTGCAGGTTTTGCCTATAAAATGGCTATTGGCATGCCACTGGTTTATAAAATCATTCTCTACTTTATTTGCTTTTACTGCACTAAAGCCATTAGCGTGCGCATTAAGTAATGCGTTTAGTGGGCTACATGTGTTTTGTGTTTTTACTATTTTAGGCGCAGGGGCCTTTTGACTTACACAGCCTGTTAGTACCAATAAGGATAAGGCTGTGATAATTGATTTATTCATAAGCAACGCTAAAAGAGTTTGATAAGCTGCACCATACGCAACCTATGTAAAAAAATAAATACCATAACGTAAAAAGGCCCATAAATATGAGCCTCTTTTAATTTACTTTAGCTAGTGTTATTTATGGCGACCTTGCAGGCATTTAACTACATCTTCTAGGCTTAAGCCTTGGCGTTGTAGCAATACAGTAAGGTGGTAAATTAAATCGGCTGATTCATTAGTAAGCTCATCGTTATCGTGTTTCATTGCGGCAAGGGCAACTTCTACGCCTTCTTCACCTACTTTTTGACAGCTACGGCTTAAGTCTTTAGCAAATAATGAAGCGGTGTAGCTTTTTGCTGGGTCGTCGTTTTTACGCTCAACAATGACATCTTCTAATTGTGCTAAAAAGCTTAAACTTGGTTTAGCATCATCGCCAAAGCAGCTTTGTGTGCCTAAGTGGCAGGTTGGGCCCTCTGGATTAGCCAGTACTAAAATTGAGTCGTAGTCACAATCGGTATGAACCGATACCACATTTAAGTAGTTTTCTGATGACTCACCTTTAGTCCATAAACGCGATTTAGAGCGCGAATAAAAGGTCACTTTGTTGCTTTCAAGCGTTACCTTTAGCGCTTCGCTGTTCATAAAGCCTTGCATTAAAATAACACCAGAGCGGGCATCTTGAACAATAGCAGGGATCATTTCGCTTTTAGCAAAATCAACTTGGGTTTGGTTTTGTTGTGTTAATTGCATAATCTTGCTGCCACTTGGTTATCGTTTAAAAATTGTTTTAGTTCGCTAATGTTAATCACATTTTTATGAAAAACACTGGCTGCTAGTGCGCCATCTACTTCGCTTTGTTTAAATACGTCTACAAAGTCTTGCATGCTGCCTGCACCGCCAGAGGCGATAAGCGGGATATTACATAATGCGCGCATTTTACTTAGCTGCTCGTTGTCGTAACCATTACGTACGCCGTCTTGGTTCATACAGTTTAAAACAATTTCGCCTGCGCCTAAGTCTTGAACGCGTTTAACCCACTCCTCGGTTTTATAACGTGTACGGCTTGAGGCATTAGGATCGCCGGTCAATTGATACACTAAGTATTCGCCGGTCACTTCATCGTAAAAACTATCAATACCAACAACAACACATTGCTTACCAAATTCATCGTGTAGCTCTTTTATAAGCTCAGGGCGTGCAATAGCAGGGCTGTTAATACTTATTTTGTCTGCGCCACGCTCTAAAACGCGTGCTGCATCGGCTACCGATTTAATACCACCAGCCACACAAAATGGAATATCAATGTGGCGGGCAATGCTCTCTACCCAATTTACATCAAGTAGGCGTTTTTCAACACTTGCGCTGATCTCATAAAAAACCAGTTCATCGGCACCAGCATCGCTGTAGGCTTTAGCCATTGTTAAAATGTCGCCAACAATTTCATGGCCTTTAAATTTAACGCCTTTTACTACTTGGCCGTCTTTAACATCTAAACACGGAATTATGCGTTTTGATAACATGCCAACGCCTCCTCAACGCTAAATGCGCCATCAAGTAGTGACTTACCTAAAATAACACCGCCTACGCCAAGCTCTTTAAGTTTTTTAATGTCATCAAGTGAACTTACGCCACCAGAGGCTTGAACTTTAATAGTGCTGTTGTGACGAGTTAAATCTTCGTAAAGCTCAAACGATGGACCTGTCATGGTGCCATCTTTACTGATGTCCGTACATAAAAAGTCAATAACGCCTAAGCTTACATAAAAATCAACAAGCTCAAGTAAACCAAACTCTGACTCGCTCAACCAACCGTGCGTAGCAGGTGCCCAACCGGTGGCTGTTTTATTAACATCAAGGGCAATAACAAAGTGCTCTGCGCCAAATTGTTCAATCCAGGCTTTTACTTGCTCGCGTTTTTCTACTGCCATTGAGCCAATAACAACTTGGTTAGCACCGGCTTTTAGCCAATCACTTACATCTTGCTCTGAGCGAATACCACCGCCCACTTGGTACGGCACATTAAGCGCTTTAGTTGCGGCTTGAATATGTTGCCACTGCTTTTTACTCGGATCGCGTGCGCCCTCTAAATCTACAAGGTGCAGTTTACCTGCGCCGCTGTCGGCGTATTCTTTTAAACGTGCGCTAAGCTCAAAAGGGTAAAACTGAGCGGTGTCGTATTTACCTTGGTATAAGCGAACAATTTGATTTTGTAATACGTCTAATGCTGGAATAATCACAAATAATCTCTTTATTGTTGGTTAATGGGCAGTTTATAACTGCCAATCAACAAAATTTTGTAATAAACGGGTGCCTACTTTTGCACTGCGCTCTGGGTGAAACTGCATGCCAGCGTAGTTGTCTTTTGCAACTATAGCTGAAAAGGTTTGGCCGTACTGGCCGCTTACAAGTGTTGCATCGTTTACAGTGTGCGCAAAGCTATGTACAAAGTACACTTGCTCGTCTTGTGTTAACCCTTTAGTAAGTGCATGCTCTTTATTAATGCTTACGTTATTCCAACCCATATGCGGCGACGTTAAATTGCCAACATCAAGGGCTTTTACTTGCCCTGGTATTTTACCTAAGCATTGTACGTTACCTTCTTCGGTGCTTTCGCACAGTAACTGCATACCTAAACAAATTCCCATAAGTGGGCGCTGGTATTCGTTTATAGCTTGTTGCCAGCCGTTATCTACTAGGCGTTTCATGGCAACAGATGCATGGCCAACGCCTGGTAATATTGCACGTTCAAAGCCTTTTAATTGCTCTGGCGAGGTAATGACTGTTGGCGTTTGCCCTAAGCGTTCAAACGCAAAGCGTACTGAATTTATATTGGCGCAACCTGTATTAATTATGGCAATCATAAACATCCCTTAGAGCTGGCTGTTTGTTGGCTCGTGTCCTGTGCTACTGCCATACGAAGGGCGCGTGAAAACGCTTTAAATAAACCTTCTACTTGGTGATGACAGTTACCGTCGCTTACCGATAAAATAAGGCTAATAGCGGCATTATCGCTTAAGCTTTTGAAAAAGTGCTCAACCATTTGCACATCTAAATCGCCGGCTTTTTCGCGGCTAAAATTAGCGTTTAATACAAATGATGCACGGCCCGATAAATCAATTTGTGCTTCAGCTTTACATTCATCCATTGGCAGTGCAAAACCATAGCGCGCTATTTGCGATTTAGTGCCAAGCGCTTGTTTAAGCGCAACACCTAGGGCAATACCAATGTCTTCAACAAGGTGGTGCTCGTCTATGTGTAAATCGCCTTTCGCTTTAATGTTTAAACCAATGTTGGCGTGGGTGCGAATTTGATCAAGCATATGATCAAAAAAGCCAAGGCCAGTATCTATGCTGCCATTTTTAGTTTGGTCTAGGTTTATGGCTACATCAATCTGTGTTTCTTTGGTGTTACGCGTAACACGGCCTTCACGGTTAGCTGTGGTGAGCTTGGTAACAATGGCAGGCCAGCTGCCATCGTACAAAATGCCTTCACAACATAAATTTTGTGCAAGGCCAATATCTGTTTGGCGATCGCCAATTACATATGAACGTGCTAAATCAACTTTGCCAGAGCGCATAAGCTCAGTTAATAAACCTGTTTTAGGTTTACGGCAATCACAGTTTTGCTCGTCAAAGTGTGGACAAATTAATACTTCATCAAAGCTAATGCCTTGACTTTGCATTATGTCCATCATTTTATCTTGTGCTATATCAAAGTCAGCAGTCGGGAAGCTGTCTGTGCCTAAGCCATCTTGATTCGATACCATCACTAAACGGTAACCGGCGGCTTGTAATTGTAATAAAGCCGGGATAACACCTGGTAAAAAGGCAAGCTTTTCTAGGCTGTCTACCTGTTTGTCGGTAATAGGCTCTTCAATTATGGTGCCGTCGCGGTCAATAAATAAATAGGGGTTACTCATGATACTTCGTTTCCTGCTAATGATGCTGTGGTAGCCAGCGTTTGTAAGCCATCTAACCAAATCTTAACTTGTTCGAGCTCTTGTTCACTACCAATTGAAATTCGTAGCCAATCGTCTTCACCGTATAGGGTAAACGCGCGCATTACTAAGCCTTGATCAAGTGCTACTTTAAAGTCGTTTTTGTTGGCTAATTTTAAGGTAACAAAGTTACCTTCACCAGTGAGAATTTTTAATGCAGCAGGGGAGGCGTTTAACCACTGTACAAGTTTAGCTTTTAAGCTATTTAAAATAGTCACTTGGCGGCGCATTGATGTAATTGCATCAGGTGCAATTGCTTGCGCAGCAATACTTGCCACCACACCCGATACCGGATACGGCGCAATCACTTTACGAATTGGTGCAAGTACACTTTCTTGTGCAAGCGTAAAACCCGTTCTAAGGCCTGCAAGTGCAAACGCTTTAGATAATGTGCGCAGTACCACTACATTATTAAATTCGTTTATAAGTGCTGTGGCGCTTTGCTCTGGGCAAAATTCAATATAGGCTTCATCAACAATGACTAGTGCTTTACCCGCAAGCGCTGTTGCAATTGCTTTTACTTTATTAAGCGGTGTTAGGCTACCTGTTGGGTTATTTGGATTACAAATAAACACCAGTTTCGAGTTGCCCACAGCCTTTACTATTTCATCTACAGTACCATCAAGTAATAGCGCTTGCGTTAGGCCATTAATTGCAACGTTATGAGTATCAGCCGTAACTTTGTACATACCGTAGGTTGGTAAAAATAACGCAATGCTGTCTTTTGCTGGTTCACAATAAGTGCGTACTAAAAGCTCAATGCCTTCATCGGCGCCGCGCGTCATTAATACGTTTTCGCTTTCAAGCTCTGTATACGCTGCGTAGCGGTCAATCACCAGTTGCGGTTGGGGATCTGGGTAGCGATTTAAATCTTCAATACTCAGTTCAAGGTTTTTAGCATACGGGCTTTCGTTGGCGTTTAACCACGTTGTACCGGTTAGCTTTTCACTTTTAGCAGAGCTATAGGCAGCAAGTGCTGCAATATTTTGTGGTAATAAGCTTGTCGCTTGTGCGCTCTTATTGCTCATTTTTAATTGCCTCTAAACGAATTGAAACCGCATTTGCGTGTGCATCAAGGCCTTCTGCATCTGCTAGTGGTAAAATAGCTTTTGAAAGCTGCGTTAAGCCACTTTTACTAATAGTTTGCACTGTGTATGTGCGGAAAAAATCAAGCAAATTTAAACTTGAATAGGTTGCACTGTAACCATAGGTAGGTAACACGTGGTTAGTACCCGATGCATAATCGCCCGCTGACTCTGGCGTGTAGTCGCCAACAAATACCGAGCCTGCATTTTTAATTTTATCTAAATAAGGTGTTGAATCTGCTAATTGCAAAATTAAGTGTTCAGGGCCGTATTGCGCTGATACGTCAAAAGCTTGCTCAACAGAGTCCACTAAAATAAGTGATGAATTAGCCAGTGCTTGTTCGGCGGTATCTTTGCGGCTTAAGTTAGCAAGCTGGCGGGTAAGCGCCTGCTGCGTTTGCTCAATGATACTTTCGCTGTTACACAGTAAAATAACTTGCGAGTCTGCGCCGTGCTCAGCTTGCGAGAGTAAATCTGCTGCTATAAATTCTGGATTTGCACGCTCATCTGCAATTACTAATACTTCAGACGGGCCTGCTGGCATATCGATTGCCATACCAGGAATTGTTTGCGCAACAAGCTGTTTTGCCATCGTTACAAAGCTATTACCTGGGCCAAAAATTTTGTTCACTTTAGGCACTGATTCAGTGCCGTAGGCCATTGCGGCTATAGCACCTGCGCCACCACTTTCAATTAAAGTTGTAATGCCACATAACTTAGCTGCATATAATATCGCAGGGTTAATGCTTTCATCACCTTGCACAGGGGTTGCAAGTACGACGGTTTTAGCACCACTTAATTGTGCAAGTACACCTTGCATAATAACCGATGATGGCAGTGGAGCACTGCCACCAGGTACATAAATACCCACAGCTTCGATGGCCTGATATTTCAGTTCACATTCAACGCCAGGTTGGGTTGATAACTTAATATCCTTAGGCAATTGCGCTTCGTGAAAACGTTTAACGTTTGCATAAGCGGTGTCAATTGCGTATTTAAGCTCTGCGCTTAGTGCTTGCTCTGATGCGTTTATTTCATCAAGCGGTACACGTAAACGAGGGTTAGCTCTATTATCAAACTTTTTAGCCATATCAAGTAAGGCTTTATCACCTTGCTCTTTAACATCGCTCATAATTGTTTGGCATATTGCTTCAACCTTTGCGCTGGCAGAAACCGCAGGGCGCATTAGCGCCGCTGCTTGTACTTGTGAAGATTCCTCATTCCAACGAAGCATGGTACTTACTCCATCATTTTTTCAATTGGCATTACTAAAATAGAGTTAGCGCCTAGGGCTTTAAGCTGCTCCATTGTTTCCCAAAATAATGTTTCGCTGCTTACCATGTGAAGCGCTACGTACTCTTCGTTACCAGCAAGTGCAAGTAGAGTAGGTTGGCCTGAGCCTGGTAAAATTTCGCAAATTTCATCAAGTTTAGTTTTTGGCGCGTGAAGCATAATGTATTTGCTTTCTTTTGCTTGTTTAACACCACGAAGGCGCGGCATAAGCTTATTGATTAGCGCTAGTTTGTCTTCATCTTGCAGGTCTTTATTTTGAATTAAACACGCGTTTGATTCTAAAATGGTATCACCTTGAATTAAGCCGTTTGCTTCAAGTGTTGCACCGGTAGAAACTAAATCACAAATTGCATCAGAAAGACCGGCACGTGGGGCAACTTCTACTGACCCTGTAAGCATTACAGTACTTGCATTAATGCCTTCGCGCTTTAACCACTGCGTTAAAATTTCTGGGTAGGTTGTAGCAATTCGTTTACCTTCAAACCAGCTCTTATCACGTGGGCCAAGCTCTTGTGGCCATGCAAGTGCAAGACGGCAGTAACCAAAATCTAGTTTAGCTAGTTTGCTAACTTCGCTTGGTACACCTTGACGCTCACGTTCTGCTTGTACTTCTACTAGTACGTTTTCGCCTACGATACCTAAATCACATACACCGTCCATTACTAAGCCCGGAATATCGTCATCGCGCACACGTAGTACGTCAATTGGCATATTAGTTGAGTGTGCAATTAAGCGTTGCTCACGTAGGTTTAATTTAACACCTAGTTGTTTTAGTAAATCTTGACAATCTTTAGACAGGCGACCGCCTTTTTGGATGGCGATACGTAGACGATTTGTGTTACTCATTATTCATTTTCCTTTAATTTAAAAACTAAAAACCCCGAGGGGAACCTCAGGGCGAAAATGAATCAATGTGTTTTGAATCGCCAGAGGTTCCTTTTAGGAATAACCTCTCAGCGAAAGACCTGACAGGTTATTCCGGTGAATGGTGGTGATGATGTACTGTTGTCAGGTTTAAGCGCATTTTTATATCCTATTTTGCTTAGCGCTATTTAGTGAGCGTTAAGCTTTAATCTGTTTCAATAAATTTCGCATTCATAAAAACATAAACCGCCTTGCTAAGGCAAGTTTTTTTTTACCTAATTAAAGCATATCTTATAACGGTCGATAATATTGAGAGCAAAACCTCACTTTTTGCTATTTTAATGTTTAAAATGTAGACAAAGTAGGCTTTATTGGTCGTTTTATCTAATTTGGTAAATTAACGTTAAGGAGGATTGTATGGATATAATGATCCCTTTTTTAGGGAAAATTTCACGACTCGAACTCGAGCCAAAAGGGGCCTTTCACATTGCAGGTGTGCAAAATACGCCGCAAACACAAAAAATTAAGCTTGAAAATGAAAAAAAGCAAACGCTAAATAAAAAACGATTAGAAGCAGCTCAAAGTAACCAAAGCGCAAACACCGCTAATGAAAAAGCCATCACCGTAGATGATGAAGGTAACAAGCATTTAGATACGTGGGCTTAATACCAATTTGCGATAATACTTAATCATTCTTACGCCACTTTGCAGGCGTTAGCCCTGTGCTTTTTTTAAATAAACGAGAAAAAAAACTACTGTTTTCATAGCCCACATCCACCGATATTTCGTTCACGGTTTTATCTGTTGCTAATAATTGCTTTTTGGCTTTATCTATTCTGACTTCTTGTACATATTTGTTAATTGATATTCCTGTTGCTTGCGAAAATCGTCTTTTTAAATTGCGTTCACTAAAATTAAATTGTTTTGCTAACTCACTTATAGTGATTAAACCGCTTGAATGGTTATTAATCCAATCTTGTATCTCGTTAATCTTCTCATCTCTATGATTATTAAATTGAGGCAAAATAAGATTTAACTTATTAGAATCAGAAATAAGTAAATGGGTAGCACACTGCTGAGAAAAACGGTCGCCTTTATCTTTAGCAACAATTCCTAAAAGTACGCTGATACCCGCCTCAAAGGAGCCTGTTGTATAGATGTTTCCGGTTTTTAAATACGATTTATGGCTAATAAATTGGCAATCAGGAAATAACTTACTGAACGGCTTAACCAAGCTCCAGTGAGTCGCAATCACCGTTTTGTTCAATTGACCTGTGGCTGCTAAAAAGTAAGAGCCAGTACTTAAACTAAGAATAGACGTACTACTGTGTATTTTTGGTTTTAGCCAATTAATAATTAAGTCAGTGCCAAGTGGCATATTTTTTAATTTTGAGCCCTCTATTGGCGGAATAATAACTAAATCATACGCTTTATCAGAAAGCGAATTATCGGCAATAACAAGTGAATTACTTGAACTAGTTATTGCACTACCGTCGGTCGTTATTATTTCTACTTCATAACTTTGGGGTAATGAGTAATGCGATTCGAGCAAGGAAACAATAGTAAAAAAGTCTTTTGCTAAAAACACGCTCACAGCCCAGCAGTCTTCATAGGCAATAATTGCTATATTTTTCATAATTTCATTTGGCCCGATCGAACTGTTAAAAGTACCTGTGCAGACATATTATTTTAATATTTGTAAAAGTAACATGGGATCATACTTTAAAGACTCATGTATTTAAAAGTTATTGTTTTTAAGTGCTTTTTACTATTTTAAATTATAGCTAAACTACGTGGGATAATAATAAACACATTTTTTTAGGGGGCAGGTTTGCAGCAGTACTTACAAAATGATGCTTTTTTTAATCAAAATCATTACGAAATAAATAGCTGGTTACAAAAGGTAAAAGGAGAAAACGATCGCACCAAGGCAATTTCAATTTATTACCTTGTAAGAGATCAGATTAAATATGATCCCTTTACTCTTTTAGATGGAGCAAAGTCACTCAGTAGCGATTATTGCTTAGATAACAAAGCAGCGTATTGCATCCCTAAGGCATCGCTACAAATAACATTAAGCCGAGCATGTAATATCCCTGCACGGTTAGGCTTAGCTGATGTTCGTAACCATTTAAGCACCCCTAAATTAGATGAGTTACTAAAGAATGAGGTGTTTACGATGCATGCTTACGTAGAGCAGTTTATTGAAGGGAATTGGGTAAAATCAACCCCAGCCTTTAATAAGGAGTTATGTGACTTAGTTAACATAAAGCCGTTAGAGTTTGATGGGGTTAATCACTCTTTATTTCATCAATTTACTACTGATGGTAAAAAGCATATGGAATACTTAAAAGATCACGGTCAATATGCTGCTATGCCAACAGCGTTTATTAATAAAAATTGTCAGCTTTATTACCCACATTTAGAGCTCAACTTTGCCGTGAATTAATAAAAATTTTTACACTAATAGCCATTACTCTGTGGTTAATTTTTTAAAAACCTAGGTTGGTGTTGTTCTGCTTTAAAAGAGTTTGGTGAAATGAAAGTAAATAATAATAAGCAAAATACAGTTAACCCGCAGTGACATTACTGCGGGTATCATCAATAAAACTATTGGGTCTGATCAGCTGATTTAATACTGCTTTGTATAAGAGGAGATATAGTCAACCCTTGAACTATTATTGAAAATATAACCACAACATAAGTCACAATAACAATTAAGTCATGTAGGTCACTGCCTGATATAAAAACTTCATCGCGCGGAATTGCCGCAGCCATAGCAAGCGCTAAACCACCACGTAAACCACCCCAAGTTAAAATTTTCACGCTGTGTTTATCGTAATTTCTAAAGCGTTTAAATATGACAAAAGGCGCGCCAACACTAATAAAGCGTGCTACTAAAATAGCAGGGATCATCACTAGCCCTAAGCCAATTTCAGCTAAGGTTACTGGCATAGTAACAATCAGCATACCTATGATTAAAAACAATAACGCATTTAAAAAGCTGTCGGTAGCGTGCCAAAAGTCTTTAATATAGC
This sequence comes from Pseudoalteromonas sp. MM1, assembly GCF_030296835.1. Taxonomy (NCBI): domain Bacteria; kingdom Pseudomonadati; phylum Pseudomonadota; class Gammaproteobacteria; order Alteromonadales; family Pseudoalteromonadaceae; genus Pseudoalteromonas; species Pseudoalteromonas sp. MM1. The sequence goes on from NZ_AP027923.1 coordinate 546,603, forward strand.
GTGTGTTTTCGGGGCCTGTACGTTCTGTGGCTTTTGCGCGAGTAATATTGCCCAAAATAATTCCGCTGGTAACCATGGCTAATGCGCCCGATATTTCCCAAATATTTGCAGCTGCAAAGCCCGCTGTAGGAATTGTTAAAGTAATTAATAAACGAATATTTACATCTTTACAGTTAATAATTAAAAAGTGACCCACTAACGCCATAACTAAACCAAACACAATGCCGCCAATAGCATCAACAAAAAAGAGCTCTGCTATGTCACTTGGGTTTGCATCTGTTCCAAAAAACGCGACAGAAAAAAGTGTTGTAAAAATAACTAAACCAATACCATCGTTAAATAAAGACTCACCTTCTACTTGAACTGAAATACCTTCAGGGGCGCGTAATTGTTTAATAATAGCGAGCACAGCAATAGGATCGGTAGGGCTTATTAATGCACCAAAAAGTAAACAATAAATAAATGGTACAGGCCAGCCGAGCACGGTAAATATATAAAAGCTTAGATAGCCGACTAAAAAAGTAGACATCACAGTAGAAAACAGCACCAGTGCGGTTATTTCCCATCGCTGTTTGCGCAGTGCAAGTAGGTTTATTTCCAGCGCGCCTGCAAACAGTAAAAAGCCCAACATACCTTTTAAAAGTAACTCATTAAAATTGATACTTGCGACAACTTGGGTGATTTCTAGTGCTGTTTTATCGCCTAATAATTTAACCGAAATAATCAATAACAAGGATATAACAACTGAGCCTGTTGTAATGGCGATAGTTGTTTGCATTTTGAGAACATACTGGTTTGCAAAGGCAATAAAAATTGCAATGGCAGAGAGAAAACAAATGAGATACCAAGCATTCATTGGCTAACCTTAAATTATTTTAAAGAACGAAAAAAGAGAATTAAACGCGGCGTATATTACTCCTGTGACTAGGCTGTGTCACAGTATTTATGGGGCTTTTAGTACTTAATTTATGTCTTTAGAAGACAGTTAGTTAATGCAAATTTGCTGGTGTTACTGGTTGTAATAAAGAGATTAATACAAGGTGACTGGGCAATCTTTATTTTTAAATATCAAATTAAACTTTATTCAATTTTAGCCTTACCTTAAATATGCGTGTCCTTTAATTCCAATGGGCTTGCCCTTATAGCCAGGCTTACGTAAAATCGCGCTATTATTTTTTGTAAAGTGACTGGTATTATCAAACAGCTGTTTAGTGCAACCGGGCCGTTAGCGTTATCTCTAGATGGATACACGCCTCGCCAACCTCAAATTGATATGGCCGTTGCCGTTAACGATGCATTAAAAAATAGCACGCAGTTAGTGGTTGAGGCGGGGACTGGTACAGGTAAAACGTTTGCCTATTTAGCGCCTGCCCTTAAATCTAAGGGTAAAACAATTATTTCAACAGGCTCTAAGGCCTTGCAGGAGCAGTTATACCACCGTGATTTACCTCAGCTAGTAAAAGCACTTAATGCATCTAAAAAAACCGCATTGTTAAAAGGGCGTGCTAATTACCTGTGTACTTACAGATTGAACCAGCATGTAGCCCATGTACCTACAGATGACCCCGATGTAATGCATCAGCTTGCCATGGTTGCAAAATTTGCCAGTGAAACACAGTCGGGGGATTTAGCTGATTGTATTGGTATTGAAGAAGATGCCAAAGTACTGCCCTATGTAAACTCAACTGCTGATAACTGCTTAGGCAAAGAGTGTCCAGACTTTCAATCATGTTATATACGCAAAGCGCGGTTAAATGCTGCCGAAGCGGATGTAGTGGTTATAAATCATCATTTATTTTTTGCCGATATGGCAGTAAAAGATTCCGGTTTTGCCGAACTTATGCCCACTGCCGACGCTTATATTTTTGACGAAGCGCACCAATTGAGTGAAATTGCCAGTGACTACTTTGGTGAAAGCATAAGCACCAAAAAGCTGGTGGATTTAATTAACGATTTACGCGCTATTTACCGTGCAGAAATTCCCGATATGCTACAGCTTGGAAAAAGCCTTAATAAGCTTGAAACCAGTGTAGCCGACTTACGTTTACAATTTGGGGTTGATGGTAGCCGAGGTGATTGGCGCGAAAAGCTCAGTGATAAATTAATTTGCGCAGCGCTACATCGGGTGATCAGCGATTTAGACTTTGTCTACCAAGTATTAAAGCTATGCCTAGAGCGTAGTGATAAAATAGAGCACCCGTTTGAGCGTACATTAGCGTTTAAAGGTCAGTTAGAGCGTGTTTTTGATACCGCACAAACGGGCTTTAGCTATTGGTACGAAACCACAAGGCGTTATTTAACGGTTAATATTACACCGCTTAATGTTTCTGCTAAATTTGCCCAAATGATGAAAGATACCGGTGCAGGGTTTGTATTTACCTCAGCTACACTATCGGTTGACAATAAGCTGGATCACTTTAACGCAAGTTTAGGCATTACCCCAGTGCAAAGCATGATGGTGGATAGCCCCTTTGATTATCCTAATCAGGCATTATTGTGCTTACCGCGCTATTTACCTGAATCGCATGCCGAGAACATGCCACATGCAATTATAAAATTAACCCTAGAACTGATCAAATCAGCTAAAGGGCGTTGCTTTGTGTTGTTTACCAGCTACCGAATGATGCATTTAGTGGCTGAGGGATTAACCACACAAATGGACTACCCAGTTTATATGCAAGGGCAAATGTCTAAGCGTATAATACTCGAAAAATTTACCCGCCATGGTAATGCGGTATTGTTAGGTACTGCTTCGTTTTGGGAAGGTGTTGATGTACGTGGTAGTACGCTAAGCTGTGTTATTATCGACAAGTTACCTTTTGCAGCACCGGATGACCCATTGCTGCAAGCCAAAATGCAAGATTGCCAAATGCAAGGCAAAGACCCGTTTGCACATATTCAGTTGCCACAGGCTGTCATTGCGCTCAAACAAGGTGTAGGACGTTTAATACGAGATAACAAAGATAAAGGCGTGCTGGTTATTTGCGACAACCGATTAGTAACGCGCCAATATGGCCAAGTATTTTTAAAAAGCTTACCGCCGATGCGCCGCACGCGAAGCTTAGAAGATGCAAACACATTTTTAAAACACATTAACTAGAGTACTAAAATGATTAAAAGTAATATTCTTGCCCTAGACGCCTCAACAGAAGCGTTATCTATAGTTTTACATTTTGAGGGCCAAACATTTCATCATTTTGAAGAATGCCCACAGCAACATAGTCAAAAAATACTCCCTTTAGTTGATGAGCTTCTTAATAAAGCACAGTGTAAATTAAAAGACTTAGACGTTATTGGCTTTGGCCAAGGCCCTGGTAGTTTTACAGGTGTGCGTATTAGTGTAGCTATAGCACAAGGTTTAGCGTATTCGGCAAATTTACCGCTAGTGGGTGTATCAACGTTAGCTATTATGGCGCAGCAAGCTTTTGAACAAAATGGCAGTACTTGCGTATATCCAGCTATTGATGCGCGTATGGGCGAAATATACTTTGCCAATTACCAGCTAAATAACACTAAAATGGAACTAGTGAATCAAGAATGTGTAATTAAACCTGAGCTGTTAACTGCTGATTTTATATCTGTAAATAATGAGCAGGCTGTGGCAGTAGGCACAGGCTTTAAAACTTACCCAGACGCACTTAATAATTTTAGTAATATACAAATAAATACTGAAATTACATTACCAGATGCACGTTACATGCTTAACCACGTTGATGATGCCTTTTTAAATGGTAATGTTGTTAAAGCAAGCGATGCGCAACCTAAATATGTGCGTGATACAGTAACATGGAAAAAGCTACCGGGTCGCGAGTAAGTAAGGATGTTGCAAATTGGCTGTTTTTAAATCATAATTTTAATATGTTAAATTTTGAGGGCTGTCTATGACTTTGCCAATTGGTTCAGGTTTTTTTACTGGGGATATTCCTGGTAGAGTAAACTCGGCTAAAGCAATCACACTTAAGCCTCAAGCTTTAGTTCAAAATAACACCAGCCAAAAAACTAACACAGATTATGTAAAAACCAGCGAGGAAGGCTTAAACCTCGCTAATCAGTACTTTACACAAAACACAAAGAGTACGCAGTACAGCCAAACTATATACGATCAGCCAAGCCCAACAGTGAGTAAAGCGATTTCAACATATACTGAATTTGCAAATTTAGAACGCCGGGCTGAAGTACAAGATTTAATAGGCGTTGATATATACGCTTAGCCCAAGTAATAGTAAAAAATAAAAAGCCCGAACACAGGTTCGGGCTTTTTACGTTAGCTAACGGCTATTGTTTAATAAAGCCAATTAGTTTATCGGCAATATCTGTATTATTTTGTGCACCGTTAAAGTGCTCACTGCCTTTACCGTAGGCAAACACTTGTACATCTACAGCGGTGTGTCCGCCTGTTGTCCAACCAGTAAAGCTTGCATCACTAATAATACTTTTAATAGCTAAATTAAGCGCTGTTTCGCCCATTTTTTTCGCTTGCTCAAGTTTTACCTTATTAGCTGGTGTATATTCAATACCTGTGCTGGCGCGCCAAATAGGCTCTAGGTTATCGGCAGCGAGTAATTGCTTTGTCAGCTCACCGGCTGTTGCTTTAACGCCTTTAATAACCTCTGTATCCCATTTATATTGGCCATGCGCACCTAAGGTTAATCCGCCAGTTGAGTGATCTGCGGTAACCACTAATAAAGTATCTGGGTTTTTATCAATATAGGCTTTTGCTTTTTCAATCGATTGTGCAAAGTCATCCATTTCGGCCATGGCACAGGCTACGTCGTTAGCATGCCCACACCAATCAATTTGGCTGCCTTCAATCATTACAAAAAAACCGTCTTTATTTTGGCCGTCAAGTAAATCAAATGCTTTAGCTGTTAGTTGCGTTAAGTGGTTTGAATTAGCATCAAGCGCAAAAGGTAGGCCAATTGGGGCGTATAAACCAAGTGCCGGTAATTGCGTAATTTGACCAAGGTTTTTTATATCATCGTTATATTGATATCCAGCTGCTTTAAACTCATCAACTAGGTTACGGTCTTCTCTAATAAAATACTGTGTACCGCCACCTAGCATTAAATCAACAGGTAGTTTACCAGCAATTTTGTTATCTATGTACTCATTAGCAATCGCATCGTAATTCCGACGTGATTCGTTATGTGTAGCAAAACTTGCAGGCGTAGCATGGTTTATTTGCGATGTAGCCACTAATGCCGTTGTCATACCACGTTCTTTTGCTATTTCTAACATGGTTTTGACGGGTTTTTTGTCTGCATCGACTGCAATAGCACCATTATAACTTTTATGGCCGCTACTCAATGCGGTTGCACCTGCAGCACTGTCGGTAACATAAGTGTGATCATCAGGATAAGTACGCGCCATACCTGTTAAAATAGTATCAAATACGGTTGTTTCAATCTGCTTGGTGGTTGGGTCATCTTTAAAATAACGATAAGCGGTTGTATAGGCAGGACCCATCCCATCACCAATCATATAAATTACATTTTTAGGTGCATCATCTGCATAAGCACTAGTTGATGCACATAAAAGTGCTAATAAGCTAAGTTGGTTTTTCATTTTTATCCCTATGAATGTGCTATTTAAATAGCACCGCAATTGTATATGGTTAAGGCGTGTTGAATTTGCAGCATAAATACTAAACATGCGCTGCCAAAAAATTATTCTTTAGGTGATTAAGTTTTTTGCCAAGTTTTTACTCAGCTCACAAGGTTACAAACTTCGTATCACGATTTAACAGCCCGTAGATTGAACACGTTTCAATCTACAAAGTTCAATACGCCCTTGTATAATAATGAAATGGAGTAAGAATAAAAAGCAAAGTAAGTAAACTCATTGAGCTAATTGTCACTAAAACAATACAACCATTTTTTTAGCTTATGTTAATTATAGTGTATGAATATAGTGGTATACATTACGCACCTAAAGAGTATTTGCTCACATTGTGTTATTTTTATTTTAATTAATGAAACATTAGTTAATTTAAGTTATTGAAATTATTCTTATAATTTACATTGAAAAGTTAACCTTACAATTTAAGTGGTCTTTATAAATATAAAAAATATAAAAACTTTTGGTATTAGAGGTCTGACAACTAGTATGTTATAAATAATGTCGCACGTTTAAAAGAGGTGTCTGTTGCAGCCATTTGAAATAAAAACAAGAAATATAACATTCCGTGGCTTACAAAAAGGCACTGGCGATGAGCTAGTTATAGCCTTACATGGATGGCTAGATAACTGTAATAGTTTTGCGCCTATGCTGGATAAGGCCAATCCTGAGCATACTTGGTATTGTGTTGACTTTGCTGGGCATGGGTTATCTGATTGGCGTGCACATGACGCTCAATATTATTTTGTTGATTATATTGACGATGTGTACCAACTTATAAAGAGCTTAGGGGCAAAAAAGGTACATTTAGTTGGCCATTCAATGGGCGCAATGGTGGCTGGTTTATTTGCTAGTTGCTTTAGTGAGTATGTACATTCTGTTACCTTTATTGAAGGGATCGGCTGTGTTACAACCCCCAGTAATGAGGTATGTGAGCAATTAAAAGGGGCGGTACTTAATAGAGAGCGTGCCTACAATAAAAAAAAGCGCGTTTATAAATCGCAATCAGCTATTATCGAAGCGCGTGCAAATAAAACAGATTTAAAAAACGAACTGATCACTTTGTTGATGAGTCGTAATATTAAGCAAACTGAACTAGGGTATGAGTTAACAACAGACCCTAAGCTTAAAAATCACTCAGGTTTTAGGTTTGATGAAGCGCAATGTATTGGTGCAATAAAACAATTAATTGCACCAAGCCAATTAATTTTAGGTAACCAAGGTTATTCGTTTGTAAAACAAAACTTGGAGAAGTATATTAGTTATTACAACAACTTAAAGGTAATTAATGTAGATGGCGGGCATCATTGCCATATGCAAAGCAGTGGGTTATGTTTTGAGCATATTCAAGCCTTTATGCTGCAAAATGGTGCATGTTAATTGTAAATTAGCGCCAAATGTGGGATTATTCCTGTATTAGAGTATTTGCTCAATTGTTAAAGCGCCTTACTTAGATTAAGGTTAATAAAAATATAATTATAAACAGGGGCTAAGAGTGGAAAAAATCTGGCTTAAGCGCTACCCAGAAGGTATGCCTGAAACAATCGATCCTGAGCATTACAACTCGTTACTCGAAGTGTTCGAAAAAAGTTTTACCGATTATAAAGATTTACCTGCATTTACGAATATGGGTAAAACATTATCGTATAATGAAATAGATTCAGCTACACAACGTGTTGCTTCGTATATTCAAAATGATTTAGGTCTTAAAAAAGGTGACAAAGTTGCCGTAATGATGCCTAACTTATTACAAACGCCTATCGCTATTTTGGGTATCTTGCGGGCGGGCTGTGTAGTGGTTAACGTAAATCCACTTTACACAGTACGAGAGCTTGAGCATCAATTAAAAGACTCTGACGCGTCGGCTATTTTTATATTGGCTAATTTTGCAGATACACTTGAAAAAGCACTTGCAAAAACCGATGTAAAACACATTGTTGTTACCCAAGTGGGCGACATGGTGGGTGGTTTTAAAAAGCATATCGTTAATTTTGTAGTTAAATACGTAAAAAAAATGGTACCTAGCTACAACCTGCCAAATACAATTAAGTTTTCGGATGTGCTAGCAGGTGACCCTGCAAAGTATGCACGTCCAGAAATGCAATTATCTGACTTAGCTTTCTTACAGTACACAGGTGGCACTACCGGTGTGTCTAAAGGTGCAATGCTTAGCCATGGTAATATGGTTGGTAACCTTGAGCAGGTGTCGGGTTGTTTAGATAAGGTTTTAGACCGAGGTACTGAAGTAGTTGTTACTGCTTTACCGCTTTATCATATATTTGCGTTAACAGCTAACTGCTTAACGTTTATGAAGTACGGTGGTTTGAATGTATTAATTACAAACCCACGTGACATGCCAGCATTTGTAAAAGAGCTTAATCAGCATAAATTTACTGCTATTACCGGTGTAAACACTTTGTTTAACGGGCTACTTAATACACCAGGGTTTGCAGAGCTTGATTTTAGTCATTTAAAAATGTCATTAGGTGGCGGCATGGCCGTGCAACGCCCTGTAGCTGAAAAATGGCAAACAGTGACTAGCTCTAAATTGATGGAAGGTTACGGATTAACTGAGTGTGCGCCACTTGTAACTGTAAGCCCTTACGATTTAGAAGCTTACAATGGCTCTATTGGTTTACCTGCTCCAAACACCGAAATAAAGCTAATGCTTGAAAACGGTGAAGAAGCGGCAAAAGGTGAACCCGGCGAACTTTGGGTTAAAGGCCCACAAGTTATGCAAGGTTACTATAATCGTCCAGATGCAACCGCAGAATGTTTACAAGATGGCTGGTTTGCTACCGGCGATATTGCCACGTATGACGATGAAGGTTTCTTCTATATTGTTGACCGCAAAAAAGACATGATCATTGTATCGGGCTTTAATGTGTTCCCAAATGAAATAGAAGAAGTGGTTGCCATGCACGATGGCGTACTAGAAGTTGCGGCTATTGGTGTTCCGCACGATGTAAGTGGTGAACAAGTTAAAGTTTTTGTTGTTAAAAAAGACCCTTCTTTAACTGAAAAAGATATAATAAATCACTGTCGTGATAATTTAACTAATTATAAGGTGCCTAAACTCGTTGAGTTTAAGGATGAGTTACCTAAAACAAATGTAGGTAAAATTCTCAGAAGAGCCCTAAAAGATTAGTAAACTATAAAAAAGCCGGCATTAGCCGGCTTTTTTATTGTAGGAGATTAAGTGCAATACCAATTGATCGAAACACAAAATCAACTCAATACCTTTGTTGAGCAAATAAAAAACAAGCCTATTTTAGCCATAGACACAGAGTTTATGCGCCGCCGTACTTTGTACCCTGAAGTTGCACTTATTCAAGTATATGATGGCGAGCATCTCGCTCTAATAGACCCGCTTGCCGAACTTTCGTTATTTGAATTTTGGCAAATATTAAAAAATCCTGCAGTACTAAAAGTGTTGCATTCGCCTTCAGAAGATATTGAAGTATTTCAAAAATATGCAGGCTTCGTACCTGCTCCCTTGTTTGATACACAATTTGCTCTTCAGCTTTTAGGCGAAGGCAACTGTGTGGGCTTTGCGCTAATGGTAAAAGAGCTATTAGGCATAGAGATAGACAAAAGTGAATCGCGAACTAATTGGTTACAGCGCCCATTAACTAAAAAGCAGCTCGATTACGCAGCCGCTGATACGTTCCATTTACTGCCTTGTTTTGAACTAATAATTGAGCGTATCAATAAAGCTGAGTTATTTGATATTGTAATAAATGAGAGCGAGTTAATTGCAAATAAACGCGCCTTTCAAACCCCAGATGAGCTGCTTTACAAAGATATAAAAAACGCATGGCAATTAAAACCGCACGAGCTAGCAGTATTAAAAGAATTAGCTGTATGGCGTCGTAACAAAGCTATTCGTAAAAATTTAGCCCTTAACTTTGTGCTTAAAGAGCACAACATGACGGAAATTGCTAAACGTGGGCCTTCAAGCTTAAATACGCTGAGACAAATTCCGGGTGTTGAGTCGATGGAAGTAAATCGCTCTGGGGTCGAAATACTAAAGTGTATTGAAAAGGCCAAAGCTCTTGCAGTTGATGAGCATCCGCCTGTGCTCAAACGTTTAATTGATTTTCCGGCTTATAAAAAAGTAGCTAAAGATATTAAACAAAAAATCACGAAAGTGGCAAAAGAGCAGGGTATTCCAGAGGATGTAATGGCCTCTAAAAAGCAAATTAATCAGCTTATTAGTTGGAATTGGAAACTTACCGATGAGCAAAAGGTAAATCATATTAAACCTGATTTACTTAATTCTTGGCGCTACGGTTTTGTTAAAGACGCACTTAAAGAGTGGGATAATTAAACCTAAGTATACCAATACGCAATAATATTTGATCATTTTCAAGGGCTAACGTGTCGCTATCTACACATTTATCCATCCTCAAAATAGATCACTTATTTATGCGAATTGGTATTATTTAGTTAGCAGGCTATGTTAAAAATCGGGCGCTACGCTAAACGTTAAACGCTTATGTGTAATGGGGTGATTTAGCGCCAAATACTCAGCATGTAGGTGTAATCGGTTAGCCTTTTTACCGTAATGTGTGTCGCCAATAATAGGCATGTTCAGCCCTAAGTGGTGAGCGCAGTGTACCCTTAACTGGTGAGTGCGCCCTGTTTTAGGGTAGAGCTGTAGGCGTGTAATATTGTTTTTACGTTCAAGCACTTGCCATGTAGTAAGTGCAGGTTTGCCGTTTTTATAACACACGAGTTGGCGTGGTTTATCGTCAAAATCAAGCCGCAATGGCAGCTCTATCTTGCCACTGTCTTCGGGCACAATACCATCAACCAGCGCAATGTAACGTTTATCAATGGTGCGGGCAATAAATTGCTTTTGTAAAGCTTTGTGGGCGCGTTTGTTGAGCGCCACCACTAATAAGCCTGATGTAGACATATCGAGCCTGTGTACAATTAACGGGCCTGTTGCGTGCGGAAATTGCGTTTGAATACGTAAATATACAGAATCTTCAATATTGACACCTGGTACAGATAAAAACTCGCTAGGCTTATTTACAATAACAATATCATCATCTTGGTAGACTATGGGCAGCGTTTTACCTTGAGCAGGGTTAACGAGTAGCGGGTTATCTTCTATGCTTAGGCCTTTTAACATGTGCGATAAAATAGGTTGGCACTTACTGTAGCAAGAAGGATAATAGTTTTTATGTTGACGTATTGCCGACTTAGGTGCGCTTCCCCACCAAAACTCAGCCATAGCCACTGGCTTTAAATTATTAAGATAAGCGTATTGTAATAGCTTGGGTGCCGCGCAATCTCCCGCACCGGATGGCGGTGTATGCTCAGGCAATGCTGCAAATATGGCGTTGAGATCTTTAACTTCATGCTCTGCATTTAAAAATTGGTACTGTGCAAACACGTGTTTTTGTAAGTTTTTAGATAAAATCTTACGGCGTTTTTTTAACTGTTTTATTTCGTCCTGTAGGGTATTAAGCGCCTGCTGTTGCAGAGTTATTTTATCATGCCAGTGATCTTTTATGCTTTGATAGTGTTTTTTATCTTCTATGCTTTGTTTTGCCAGTTCATTCAAGCTTGCTTGCTGCTCAGGCGTTATTGTTAGATTGTTATCAATTGCAAGTTCACTGCGCGCCTTTCTACGTGCTTTTCTATTTGCTTGCATTACGCTTTGTTGAGCCTGTAACTGTTGATCAAACGCGTATTTATCAGCACTTAATGACGCTGTTAATTTATTCAATGTGCTTGCATTTTCTAGGGCATGTATTTGCGCATTTATTTCGTTAATAATTTTACTTTCTTTTAAATAACTCACCTCTTCCAATGCCATTTTAGATACATTAGGCACGCATTTTATATCGGTATTTAAATTTTCAAGTTGGCCAGAATACGCCGCTAAAAAGCCAAGCTGTTGTTGCTGGTTTTGTACAACCAGTACACCAAACATTTTGCCATCATTCGCTGCTATTTTGTTGCTGTCATTTTCGTTATACGGTAAATGTGTTTCAAGTTGCTGCTGTAATTGCGTTGCAGCTAAAACAGATAGCGGATGAGGTTGGTAGTAAAACGGAAACGTAAATTTATCTGGAAGGGGGATACTATTTATTGGTTTTGAAAATAATGTAAAGCAGGGCGGGGAATTAAGCATGGCAAAAGTAAGTACAAAAAAACATTACACGCATACTAACATACTTGCCGCTTATAAGAGACTAAAAGCAACCATTGGGCTTAACTCGATTATTTTACTACACTCAATGACCTAATACCCAACTGCGCTAATACTTAATCAATCTGTGGGCTAATTGGGTCGCTAACTACGTAAAAATCGCATTTTGAACAACTAAATAGCGAATTTTTTGCCTAGCTAGTAACACGTTTTTCCAGCCTTAAAATAGATCACTTGATTAATCTAATGGGTATAAAAGCAAAAAGCGGCATCTAAAATGCCGCTTTTAATTGTGCTACTTTTTTTCTTCGTCAGGTAATGTCACGTTGAGCTCAAGTACCGCTAAATCATCTTCGTTTTGATCAAACTGTACCTGCACTGCATCCGTGTTTACATTCACGTATTTACGGATCACATCTAATATGTCTTGTTTTAATTGTGGTAAGTAATCCGGTGTTCCACGTTGCGAACGCTCGTGCGCGACAATGATCTGCAATCGCTCTTTTGCTAATGACGCGCTATTTTTCTTTTCTGAGCGGAAGTAGTCAAGTAAAGACACATTAACCTCCAAAAATCCGTTTAAATAAGCCTTTTTTCTCAACATCTAAGAAGCGAAAATCGACTGTTTCACCGAGTAAGCGATTGATTGCATCAGCGTACGCTTGCCCTGCATCTGAATCACCATCAAGTATTACTGGTTGTCCTGAGTTAGAGGCACTTAACACCGCTTGCGACTCAGGAATAACACCGAGTAAAGGAATAGATAGAATATCTTTAACATCTTCTACCGATAACATTTCACCTTTTTCAACTCGCTCAGGGTTGTAGCGTGTTAATAAAAGGTGTTCTTTAATATTTTCTAGGCCTTCTTCAGCACGTTTAGACTTGCTGTGTAAAATACCTAAAATTCTGTCAGAATCTCTAACTGAAGACACTTCTGGGTTGGTAGTAACGATTGCTTCATCAGCAAAGTACATAGCCATCATAGCGCCAGCTTCAATGCCTGCAGGTGAATCACAGACAATGTAGTCAAAGTCTTCTTTAAGTTCGTTTAATACGCGTTCAACGCCTTCACGAGTCAGGGCATCTTTATCGCGTGTTTGTGATGCGGGTAGTAAAAATAATTTTTCAACGCGTTTATCTTTAATAAGCGCTTGATTTAGGTTGGCTTCGCCATTTATTACGTTTACAAAATCGTATACTACACGGCGCTCACACCCCATAATTAAATCTAGATTCCGTAAACCAATATCAAAATCGATAATAACTGTTTTATAGCCTTTTAAAGCTAAACCAGTGCCTATTGCAGCACTTGATGTTGTTTTACCAACACCGCCTTTACCTGACGTTACGACAATAACTTTTGCCATGAGATTTATCCTTTAACCAAAGCTGAAATTTCTAGTGATTCGTTTTTTTGTTGTATTTGTACTGCATTGCCCCAGTGCTCACCTTGTAATGAGTCGCTGATCCAGTAGTTGCCATCAATTGAAACCAATTCGGCTTCAAGCTTTTGACAAAAAATGCAGGCATCTTTAATCCCTTTTGCACCTGCAATAGCACGTCCGCGTAAGGTGCCATAAATATGCACATTACCATCGGCTATTACTTCTGCACCATGGCTTACTGCACCGAGTACAATTAAGTCTCTGTCTTTTGCATAAACTTGTTGCCCTGAGCGCACCGTGCCATTTATTACTTGTGCGGGTAGATACACGTTTTTTTCAACAATAGAGGTGTTAGGTGCCTCTTGTTTAACCGGGGCTGTTTTAGCATCTTGCGAGTAATTTAGTACTGATAGACCAGCGGCTTTAGCTTGGGTGTGTTGCTCATCTGAGCCGTTACATACACCTACAGCATTAAAGCTCATACGCTCAATGAGAGACTTTAAATGGTCAAAATCAAGTGAGCTGTTTTTAATTTCTTCTAAATTAACAACAATAGGCGCTCCTTCAAAAAAACGAGGAGCTTGGGCTATTTTTACATACAACTGTTCTGCTAGAAGGGCGATATCAGTGCTGTAAAGATGCAATACTGATAGTGTGAAAAGGTTCCCTTTTAGCTCAAAAATTTGTTCCGACATACACGCTCAATTGATTTGTCTGATTAGAAATTAATTTTAGATAAACGTAGGCTGAATAAGGCCTTTAATGAAATTTCTAATCTAATTTTTCTAACTTATTATTACTCTCATGTTATAGTGTGCGGCAATGTTAAGCAAGATTAAATAGGGCCATTATGCTCACTGCGGTATATAAAAGTAAGAAAAAAGCGGATACCTTCTTATTTGTTGAAAAAAGAGATGATTTTAGTAAAGTGCCTGAACCTTTACTGGCAATGTTTGGTCAACCTATTTATGTAATGATCATTAACTTAGCAAAGCGAGATCATTTAGGTGGCGCCGACCTTGAAACTGTAAAAGAAGCTTTAGCCGATCCCGATAAAGGCTACTATTTACAGATTCCACCGCCAGAAGAAAACTTACTTAGCCAATTACGAAAAGAAAACGGAGTTGATAGTGATTAAAAAGTTAGCCGTAATTTTATGCTCAGTGTGTTTAAGTGGCTCTGTAGTTGCTAAAACGCAGGCCGAATTTCAAACTTATTTAAGTGACTTAAAGCAAGAGGCCATTGCTAAAGGGTACGATAGCAAATTAATTGACGATGCATTTGCGACTGCCTCATACAAAGAAAAAGTTGTATCGGCTGATAAAAATCAGCCAGAGGTTAAAGAAACCCTCGAAACCTACTTACCAAAACGTGTACCACAGTGGAAAATTGACCGTGCACGTAAGCTTTATGCAGAAAATAAAGATGTACTAGAGCAAGTGGCTAAAGAGTTTGGCGTACAAGCACGCTTTATAGTGGCATTATGGGGCCTTGAAAGTAACTTTGGTACAATACAAGGTGGCCATAACGTTATTTCATCTTTGGTAACACTTGCTTTTGATGGTCGTCGCGAGGCACTTTATAAACGCCAGCTTTGGGCAGCATTAGATATTTTAAAATCAGGCCATATAAGCCTTGATAAATTTAAAGGCTCTTGGGCAGGCGCAATGGGGCAAACGCAATTTATGCCTACTTCATTTAATGCCTACGCGGTTGATTACAACAACGATGGCCGTAAAGATATTTGGACCACAAAAGAAGATGCATTTGCATCGATTGCTAATTATTTAAAACAAGAAGGCTGGAATGACTCACTCACTTGGGGTCGCCAAGTTAAGTTACCTGAAAATTTTGACAGCAAATACGTGCTAAAACGTGGCACTAAAACACGTAAGCAATGGTTAGAATACTGGAGTGATTCTGAGCGCTCATTAGCTGATTGGCAAGCACTGGGTGTACGCAAAGCTGATGGCTCAGATTTACCAAATGTAGATGTACGCGCCGCACTAGTTATGCCTGATGATATTAATGGTCGCATGTATTTAGCGTATGATAACTACAAAGTGTTTATGCACTGGAACCGCTCATATTACTTTGCCACCAGCGTGGGCTATTTATCAGATAGAATCGGTTATCCGAAAATATAATTTGCACGCTGTTGTGTAATAAAAAAGCCGCTATGCGGCTTTTTTTATTTGTTTAATCATGTTCTTTTTTAAATATTTTATCTTTTAAATCAATAACCTTTCCAATTCCTGAGCCTAGTTTCATTAGCTTATTCAGCTGCTCAGGGCTTAAGCGTTGTAACTCTGAAGACCACTTAGTAACCGTTTCGAGTAAATTATGGATTTCGCCCATTTGCTTTTGTGCATAGCGCTCTTCTTCATTGTTTGCTTCGTCTAACAAGTTGTCGCGCAACAAACTAAGGGTAGGGTCTATTTCACGCTTTTTACGCTCTTCAAATACGCGATTAGCCATATCCCAAATTTCACCTGCAGGAGCGTAATATTCTTTACGATCGCCAGGAATATGATGCACTTTAATTAATTGCCATGATTGCAGCTCTTTAATACCCATGCTCACATTACCGCGTGAGATACTTAGCGCATCGGCAATCTCATTAGCGGTCATGGGTTCTTTGGTGATGATCAGTAAGCCGCACATTTGGCCAATCGTACGATTGAAACCCCAACGGCTGCCCATTTCACCACAGTGCATCACAAAGGCTAAGTTTTTTTCAGATAGACTCATAGCTTTTTAAGTTTCAGTAAATTCAGAAAGTAATGCTAGCACGCTTATAAATTATAGCAACGCTTAGGAAGGTATCTTTTTTGTAGAGTAAAAACGAATAAAAAGTTTAATTTACTCCTACTAGGTAGGAGTAAATTAATTGCTTACGCGGGATTAAAGTGTGTAGCTAAAGCTAAGTTTAGCGTTGCGCTCTTCGCCTGGCATACCACCTAAAAACATGGCTTTAGAGTAGTATTTTTTATTAAACAAATTGTTTAAATTAAGCTGCATATGCCATTTATCAGTTGTGTACGAAACTGCCGCATCGTAAACCGTGTAGCTAGGTACATAGCCATCAGGGATACTAAACGAACTTGAGTTAGTGCTGCGGTTATCTACAAATGTAATACCACCACTGATATTAACAGCTTCTGGTAGGTTAAACATATCTGCGTAGTAGGTAACCCACGTACTTGCAGTTACATACGGCACCCCTTTTTGGCGCGTATCGTAGCTGCTGCTATTTGGATTAGATTTATCGCGAGCATCTTGATATACACCGTTTACATTTACTTTCCATTGCTCATTTAAATGTGCATTTAAATCAAGCTCTACACCTTTAGTTTGTTCTTCGCCATCGTAGTAGCTTTCTACTACATCTGGGCCTGACACACCGGCTTCATAAAGTGGGTTAGCGTATTCTAAATTAGTACGCGCGCTTTCAAATATTACAAGTGATGCTAACAATTGATCATCAAATGCTTTAAATCTAAAGCCTAAATCGTTACTGATAGATTCAGAGTCTTCACGGTCTGCTTCGTTGCCTGCTACTGAGCCAAGTACACTGTATGCAGTGCGCCCTTTAGCATGGTTAATAAATACCGAAAAGTCTTCAGTTGGTTGATACGTAGCGCCTAAATTATATGTTAAGCCGCTATCTGAAGTGTTCGCTTCAGGCGTTGGCTCTGCACGGCTTGAGCTATAGCGCTCATCTACACCAAAATGCTCATACGTTTGCTTAATACGGTTATAAGCAACACCTACACGTGTAGTTAGCTGCTCAGTTATATAACCTACATGTTGAATACCTAAACCCCAAGCTTGTACTTTTTTGTTGTAGTCACTGGTTTTAAGTGGGTCGTAGTCATCAAAGTTACCTGTTGGCCAATTAGGCGAGCGCATATCGTAAATATACGGTAAAGTACCTTGGTAAAGCACCTCGCCTTCGCTGTCGTAAATAACTTTGTCTGCATCATAAATAGAGTATTGCTTAAAGCGAATATCTCTGTCTTCGTAGTTTGCATTAACGAGTAGTTCGTTATCAATGTCACCAAGCATAAAGTCGTAGCGTAAATCTAAGAAATACTGCCATGATTTTTCATCAGCCTCTACCTGGCGATATTCTTGGCGGCGAGCTGCAAATGGGTATAATTCGCCGTCTTCTACTAACGGGGCACGTGGGTCATTATTAATAATGCCATCACGTGTTGAATACACGTAGTTAAACGCACCCGTTTGACGCGCAAAGCTTGATGTGTAATTACGGTATTGTAATTGTTGATTTAAAAATAAATCATCGGTAATGAAGTAATTATGCGTTAGCTTAAAGCGAAGTTCTTCACCTTCATTGTCATCGGCCATTGGAGAAATGATACCGTTAGTACCAAAATCGTAAGGTGTTAGTCCGTCGGTTGATGAAAGTGACTGTGCTAATTGAGTTTGTTGAGCCGCAGTTAACTGCACCCCATTGCCTGATGGATCATTGGCTAAATCTGCGCCGGTTACTTCGCCCGCAGTTAACCCATTGGCTGTTTCTGCGTTATAAATTCGAATAGGGTGACCGATAGAATCTACTGCAATTGAATCTTTAATATAGGCAGCTGAGATCATTATGTCTTGCTTGTCGCTCACTATATATTTAAGTGAGGTATAAATTTCGTCGCGGTCTTCTTTCAAATCACGAAACCCATCGCTTGAGGCTGTTTTAGCCATTACACGGTAAGCTAGGTCGTCGGTAATTGCATTGGTGCTATCAAAGGCAAGTGAATAGCTATCCCACTGACCAAGCTCTGCAGAAACTTTATGTTTTTCTTCAAACTCTGGTTTTTTTTCAATTAGGTTAATTACACCGCCTGCACTACCAATGCCGTATAAACCCGTAGCAGGGCCCTTAAGTACTTCAACTGATTCAACATTTGTAAGTGAACGGGTAGGGTTAAATGTATTACCTAGTCCAGCACCGCCATACATACCATCGTATGTATAGTTAGCATCAAGACCACGAATAACTAAATTATCACCTATACCATAGTTATTACCGGCTTGAGTTAAACCACTTACGTTACGTACAAGTTCTTGTAGGCTATCTACACCTTGTGATTCTATAAGTTCGCGGTCGATAATAACAACAGGTGCCGGAGTTTCCATTAACGACATGTCTGATTTAGTTGCAAGTCCTGAGCTCATTACAACTTGATTTTGCTTTTCATAAACGCTTATACGTTCTATGTCTTTTTCAGCCGTTGTTGCAGCAAGGGCTAAAGGAGCGTTTAAACACGCTAAAGTTAAAAGTGAATAGTTGAACTTTTTCATATTGATAATTATTCGCATTTCTTAAAGTGCGCGAATAATAATAGTTATTATTCGTTAAGTGAATAAAAATTTCTAAAAAAGTGAAAATAGTTGGTATTTAGGTCGGTTATTGTTCTAAAAAGTAAATTAAAGGTTAAAATTGACGCAAAAAAATAAAAAAGCATGAAAGTATAAGCCTTCATGCTTTTGTGAAAGTAGTCACTAGTGACTACTTTTTATAAACAACGCCTGCTTTCATGACAAAAGGTACGTGCTCGAGCGTAGCGATATTTTCAAGTGGATTGCCCTTAACAGCAATAATATCTGCTGCAAAGCCAGATTTTAGCTGGCCCAAGTTATTCTCCATTTTTAATAGCTTAGCACTGTTAATAGTTGCAGAGCGTATTGCCTGTAGTTCGCTCATACCAAATTTAACCATACGGCTAAATTGTTTAGCGTTATCGCCATGAGGGTAAATAGCAGCATCGGTACCAAATACCATATTTACACCTGCTTTTACTGCACGTTTAAAGCTATCACGCTGCTTTTTAGACACTTGGCGTTCTTTATTGAGATTTTCTTCGTCTACCCCATTTTGTTCGCCAAAACTCAGAGTGTATTCTGTATTATAAATGTCCATTGATAGCCATGTGCCGTGTTTTTTAGCAAGTGCGATAGCTTCATCGTCTAAAAAGCTGGCGTGTTCAATACTATCAACGCCGGCTTTTATGGCTGTTTTAATACCACTTGTACCATGTGCGTGAGCGGATACAGGTAAATCTCGCATATGGGCTTCATCAACAATGGCTTTCATTTCTTCAAATGAATATTGCTGTACACCTACTTTTGTCCCTTTAGAAAACACGCCGCCTGTGGCGCAAAACTTAATGGCATTAGCACCATATTTTATGTTTTCACGCACTTTTACACGTGCAGCCCATGGGCCATCGGCTACCCCTGTAGAGGTGTATTTTAGCTCTGGTGGTAAACGGTTATTATCACAATGTCCACCTGTAATACCAAGTGAAGGGCCTGCTGCCCAAATTCGTGGGCCTACAATGTCACCGGCGTTAATACCGTCACGCACTGCAATCACACTATAACCCTCGGCCCCTACATTTCTGAGGGTAGTAAAGCCAGCAAGCAATGTTTTTTTAGCAAAGTACGCGGCCTTAATAGCCATACGCGGTACCGACTGACTTAAACGCTCACTTCGCGATACGGTTGGGTCACTCGTTAAATGTACGTGCATATCCATAAGGCCCGGCATTAAAGTCAGCTCGGGTAAATCAATATGCTGATCGTTTTTGGTCATGTTCGGCTTTTTGTTTTGTGCAACATCAGTGATCACACCGTTATCAATAGTGATCAGCGGCGATTGAATAACCTCACCTGTCTGTACATCTACCATTGCTTTAGCAGTTAAATAAGTGAGGGCTTGGGCATTAAAACTTCCTAAACACATAAGTGCGACGGAGGCGCTGAGTAGCTTTTTTTTCATCGTGTTTTTCTTCTGGTGGCGATTTAATTTATTGAAATGTAACAACCTAATATAAAAGTGTAAATATAATTGGATAATCGCCACTTATCGTAATTTCTTTATTAACGCCGGTTAAATGCGCATAATCGGCTGACGATACTAAAAAGGATTATCATGAAATCAATTAAATTAGCCTTAGTTGCCAGTGGCGTTATGTTTGCTTTAAGTGGCTGTATGAATATACAAACCAGTAATAACACTGGCAGTGGTGCACAGCTAAACACCTCAAACGCACCCGCAGCTATTGTTTCAGAGCTCTCTAATGAGCAGCAATTAGATGTACTTGTAGCACAGTATTACAACGAGTTACTCAGCTTTAAACCTATTAATGCAACCTACAGTGGTCGCAGTGAATTTAATGATAAGTTTACCCCAGAGCTTTCATCTGAAAACCGGGCAAAAAAAGCAGCATTTTATAAAAAATATCAACAGCGCCTTACCTTTATTGACAAATCGCAATTAACAGGACAGGCACTTTTAAGCTACGAAATATTAGAGCGTGATTTGGCACTTAATTTACAAGGCATGAAATTTCCATCTTACATGTTGCCAATAAACCAAATGGCAGGCTCGCATAATACCTTTGCAGGTTTTGGCTCAGGGCAAAGTGCGCAACCATTTAATACAGTCGAAGATTATAGTAATTTTGTAAAGCGCAGTGAAGGCTTTGTAGCATGGCTTGCAAGTGTTCAACGCTCAATGGGGGAAGGTTTAAAGCAAGGTATTTCTTTACCAAAACCTTTAGCTAAAAAACTACAGCCGCAATTTGCAGCACATGTTGTTAAACGTGCTGAGGACTCGTTATTTTGGGGGCCAGTTAAAAACCTTCCTGAGTCATTTACAGCGCAACAAAAGCAGCAAATTACAGCGCAGTACCGCTCACTTATTATGACGCAATTGGTTCCTGCTTATAAAAGCATGAGTGATTTTTTAGCCAATGAGTATATTCCTAACAGCCGCACAACAGTTGGCTATAGTGACTTACCAAATGGTCAGGCTTGGTATGAATATCAAATTAAAAAAAATACCACGTTAAGCTTATCTGCAGATGAAATTCACGCCATTGGTTTAAGCGAAGTCGCGCGTATTTTAGATGAAATGAAAAAAGTAAAACAGGATGTTGGATTTAATGGTTCGTTGGCAGAATTTTTTCATCATTTACGTGATTCAGACGAGTTTTATTACACTACACCGCAAGAGCTGATAGCAGCGTATGAAAACGTGAAACAAAAAATAGATGCACGTGTCCCCATGCTATTTGATATTGCCCCTAAAGCGCCATACGTAGTAAAAGCTGTTGAAGCTTACAGAGCCCAATCTGCAGCGGGGGCGTCTTATGCAGCACCTGCACCTGATGGCTCTCGCCCAGGGATTTTTTACATAAACACGTTTAATTTAAAAGCACAGCCAAAGTTTTTACTCGAAACACTCTCAATCCACGAGGCAGCTCCAGGCCATCACTTTCAAATTGCTTTACAGCAAGAAATAGATGGCCTACCAGATTTTAGAAAATTTGGTGGCTACACTGTATTTGCAGAGGGCTGGGCATTGTATGCAGAAAGCCTTGGTAAAGAGCTTGGCTTATTCACCGACCCTTATATGTGGTACGGGCGTTTAGCCGATGAACAACTCAGAGCAATGCGCTTAGTGCTTGATACTGGCTTTCATGCAAAAGGTTGGACTCGACAGCAAGGTATCGATTACATGCTGGCAAATTCGTCAATGGCTAAAAGTGATGTAATAGCAGAAGTTGAGCGTTATATTGCATGGCCTGGTCAAGCTCTTTCTTACAAGCTGGGGGAGTTTAAAATTAAGCAACTGCGTGATTATGCTAAAAAAGAGCTTGGCGATAAGTTTGATATTAAAGCGTTTCATACGCAAATATTGATTGATGGCGCACTGCCTATGCCAATTTTAGAGGAAAAAATAAAGCGCTGGGTTGCCACGCTTCAGTAATAAAATACGCCAAGCCCGTATTAATAAAGGCACGGGCTTTGCGCGTATAGCTGCAATACGTTAGAATGCGCGCTCTTTAGGGGCGCGAGTAAATTATGTTTGATCAAGAGTTAGCAAGTACACAGTTTTGGCTTAAGAAAAGCTTAGCCAATATGAGCCAAAACGAATGGGAAGCGATTTGTGATGGGTGCGGAAAATGCTGTTTAAATACCTTTATTGATAGCGAAGACGAAGACGAATTTACCGCCACCGATCAGTTACGTGAAGGCGAAGAACTTATTTTCACAAATATTGTTTGCCAATATCTTGATAACAACACCTGTGGTTGTAGCGAATACGAAAACCGCCAGACGCTTGTCCCATCATGCGTAAAGCTTACCAAAGCCAACCTTAAAGATATCTTTTTTATGCCGCAAAGCTGTAGCTACCGCCGTCTTCACGAGGGGCGTGGTTTAGCGTCGTGGCACCCGCTTTTAAATAATGGCGAAAAAGCAAAAATGCACGAGCTAGGTATATCTGTTAAAGATAAAACAGTTAAAGATTGTGACGTAAAGCTTGATGACTTTGATTTATACATTGCTGAGTGGCCAACACAGGATTGCGATTAATGAGCAAGTTTAGCGCTGTAATTGGTTTAATTAATCCTAAAAGCCCTACAAACGTAGGTGGCGTTTTACGTGCCGCTGGTTGCTACGATGCAAAGCAAGTATTTTTTACCGGTAGCCGTTATTTAAACGCTAAAAAGTTTCACACCGATACTAAAAATGTCGTTGAACGAATCCCTCTTAGTAGTGCTGATAATCTTCAAAATGTAAAACCAGAAGGTGCTACCGTAGTGGTTATTGAATTAATTGAAGGTGCAACGCCTTTGCCTGAGTTTAAGCACCCAGAAAATGCATTTTATGTATTTGGTCCTGAAGACGGCTCTATTCCAAAAGACGTTTTAAAATGGTGTGATGAAGTCGTGTATGTGCCAACAATAGGGTGTATGAACCTTGCAGCTACTTGTAATGTAGTATTGTACGACCGTTTAGCCAAGCTAGGTGGAGTAGAGAGTAGCGATGCAACTATTATTAATTCCCGCGATACCAATAATAAAATGAAATGGGATAAAGCATAAGCGAGCAAAGCTAAAATGATCGCTAAAATTTATTTTACTTTACGTACTTAGTTCTACACTTTAGGGACATACCCCAAACAAAGTGTAATTATGCGCGTACTTTTAATTTTTATACTCTTTTCATCTTATTGTTTTGCGCAAGTGCCCATCACTTACATACAAAATGATACTCGTCGCACTGTAATAGGTGAGCGCTATAAATCGGGGTATTTGTTTAATGCCCCTAACAGTGTTCAAACCATCCATGTTGTAACATTAGACTGGCCTCCGTATATCGGTAATAAACTATGTAATAAAGGCTGGGTATATCAATTTAGCGTAGCCGTTTTAAATAGTGTTGACTACAGTGTGTATATTGAGTTTGTTCCTTGGGCACGGGCTGTACGCGCGGTAGAATTGGGCAAAGCTGATATATTAATGCCAGAATATTATATTGAAGATACCGCACCTTCTGATTATGTAGCAGGGCAAACACGTCGTAAATTGTTAGGGCTCTCAAATTCGTTTGAAGGCGGCAATATAGGTTTTTTAAAACGAAAAGGCGAGCCAGATAGGTTTAATGGAAATTTAAAATCGCTTAAAGGCTCACGTATTGGGGTAGTAAGAGGGTATCAAAATACCCCTGAATTTGATGCCATGATGGATAACAACGAATTTATCATTATTGATGCTGTTGACGATTTACAGCTTGTAAACTTGCTTGTTGCAAAGCGTGTAGATTTAATCATAGGCGACCTCGATGTGCTTATTTACTCAGTAAAATATGCCTCTTTAGCCAATAGTGAAAAACAGGCACTTCTTAGTGCTATCGAACCAGAAAGCAAGGTAATTCAATATAACCCTCTATATTTTGCTATTAGTAAAAGCACTCCTAATTGGCTTACTGTTTTAGAAAATATTAATACGGGATTGTATAAGTTTAAAAATAGTGGCGAAACGCAAAGACTCAAAAATACATTATTAAATGAATGCGATAAATTGTAACGTTCCAAAAATTTAGTGCTTTTAACGTGTCACAAACGTGTAAAATCATTTTCAACTTGTTAATGGAGTGAAAATGACGTGAGTGAAATAAATACCAATCAATCATTTGCGGTCAAAGAGCAACAAAATAAAAATTACCTGTTACCGCTGACTGCAATGACCACACTGTTTTTTTTATGGGGTTTTATTACCGTTTTAAACGATGTACTAATTCCCCGTTTAAAGGGCGTTTTTGACCTAACTTATTTTGAAGCAATGCTGGTGCAGTTTTGCTTTTTTGGCGCCTATTTTATTGTCTCTATTCCTGCTGGAATTTTGGTTAAACAATTAGGCTATAAAAAAGGCATACTAACCGGTCTAGTGGTTGCTTCAATTGGCTGTATGTTGTTCTACCCTGCAGTAGTGGTGCATGAATACTGGTTGTTTTTGGGTGCTTTATTTGTATTGGCTGCTGGTGTAACTGTTTTGCAAGTGTCTGCAAACCCATATGTGGCTGCTTTAGGCCCAGAAAAAACCGCATCATCAAGACTAAATTTAGCGCAAGCGCTTAATGCCTTAGGTACTACTGTAGGCCCTTATGTTGGGGGTATACTGTTTTTTGGCACAGCGGGAACACTCGCGGTCAGTGCTGCAAGCGCTGAATCTGTTAAAGTGCCATATTTAATGTTGGCAGTGGCCTTACTGGTTATTGCTATTGTATTTGCCTTTATTAAACTTCCAGAAATAGAAGGCCATAAAGAAGAAAATAACCCAGTTAATGAAACTCGCTCTTTAACACAAGCTCCTCATCTAACAATGGGTGTTTTGGCTATTTTTTGTTATGTGGGTGGTGAAGTGGCTATAGGCAGTTTTTTAGTTAACTTTTTTGGTGAAGCACATATAGCTGGACTTGAAGAGCACGCTGCGGCAGCACTGATCAGCTATTATTGGGGCGGAGCAATGGTTGGCCGCTTTATTGGCTCAGCTTTACTGCAAAAAATAGCGCCATCTAAAGCGTTGGCATTTAATGCTTGTATGGTAATTGCTTTATTACTTGTGACTATTTTTACCCAAGGTAATGTAGCCCTATACGCGGTACTGACCATTGGCTTATTTAACTCAATTATGTTCCCAACTATTTTCTCTGTTGCTATAGAGCGCTTAGGCTCATTAACAAGTAAGGGCTCTGGCTGGTTGTGTTTGGCAATTGTAGGGGGTGCCTTGGTGCCTTTATTACAAGGTTATATTGCTGATGTTGTTAATATTCAGCAAAGCTTTTTTGTTCCGCTAGTGTGTTATGTCTTTATTGCTTGGTATGGCTTGAACGTGGTTCGTTTAGCTAAAAAGTGGTAAATACTCTTTGCTTAAAGAGCGGCTGAATACGTATTCAGTCGCTTTTTTATTACAAACAACTAGGAACGTTCCAAATTATTTTCCCTTATCTATAAATTATTTGTGTTACAAATATATATAGTAAATAGCTGGTTCTTTATTCTTATTTTATGGCCATAACCTGGCTATATATCTCAATAGCGACGACATACCTTTAAAATTTTGCTAAAAATATAATTAATAACAAAAAATAAAAAAGGGCAGTCATGCTTAACTCACTTAAATTTACCTCAAAAGTGACTATTGCAGCATCTATGGTACTGGTAATTGTACTGGGTTTATTTGCTATTAATAATTACATCGCCATGCGTAACCAAACGCAACAGCAGCTCGATTTAGTCCTTAAGCAAAATTCAGAATCTACCTCACAAAACATTGCGAGCTGGCTCAATGCTAAACTAGCCATAGTTAAGTCGATTGCGCAAACTCACCAAAACAGTGACCAAAAGCAATTAACGCTCACTCAGCTCAATACTGCCAAATACGCAGGCGGCTTTAAAAACACTTACATTGGTAAACCAAGTGGCTTATTTATACTTAACGATCAAAGCATTGTATTACCACCAGAGTTTAATGCCACCTCACGACCTTGGTATAAGTTAGTTGAAAATAAAAGCTATTCTGCTTTTACAACCCCTTATATTGATGTAACCACTAACGAGCTGACTATTTCTGCAGTCGTGCCCATTCAAAGCAATGGACGTTTTAGTGGCGTAGCGGGAGCAGATATAGACATGCATACAGTGACTGAAATAGTTAACGATATTGATTTCTTAGGATTAGGGTATGCCTTTTTAGTAGATAATAATGGCCAAGTACTAAGCCATCCTAATAGCGAACTTAATTTAAAAACCACATCTGAATTATTTGGCCAATCTACTGCGCTTAATAGCGAATTTACACAATATGATATAGCGGGTGAGCCGCAGTTGATATCGTTTACTAAAATACGTGGCATAGACAATGTTGACTGGTATTTAGGTGTTGTTATTAATAAAAACCAAGCCTATGCAGAGGTGTCTCGCTTTGGTATTAACGCGCTTATTTATATGTTCGTGGGAATTGTGGCCATTATTGTGTTTATGCAGTTTTTACTGCGTTATTTGATGCAACCTATGGCGCGCCTAAATGATGCATTAGAAGATATTGCAAAAGGCGAAGGCGATTTAACCAAACGTTTAAAGGTTGAAAACAATGATGAATTTGGCCAAATTAGTCACTCGTTTAACATTTTTATTGAAAAAATTCAGCACTCTATTGAACACGTTAAATTAACGACTGAACAACTCGATAGCGTAATAGCCAGTGTGGTGTCGCAAACACATTCTTCACTAGCCATGCACCATGACCAAACTAAGCGTACTGACAGTGTAGCTATGGCGGTTAATAATTTTTCGCAATCGGCTATGGCTATTGCAAATAACGCCAGTGACGCCTCTGTAATTGCTAAAAATGCAGATGAACATTCAACACAAAACCAGCAAACTTTATCGCACAGTGTTAATAGTATTCATCAGTTATCAGCCAATATGGAACAAGCGCAACATACGATTAATAGCCTTAACGCGCATACAATTAGTATTGGGCAAGTGCTTGAGGTGATTAAAGGTGTGAGCGAGAAAACCAACTTACTTGCATTAAATGCGGCAATTGAAGCTGCAAGAGCCGGTGAAGCAGGGCGCGGTTTTGCTGTTGTTGCTGATGAGGTGCGTCAATTAGCACATCGTACTCAGCAATCAACCCAAGAGATTGAAGATACCGTAGAACAACTACAAAGGGGCTCAAACCAAGCGGTAGAACTGATGAAAACAAGCATTCAAGACAGTGAAAAAAGTGTAGAGCACGCTGAAGGTGTGAGCGTATTAATGGGCCAAATAATAGAGTCGATAAAACAAATTAGCACAGCTAATCATAGTGTTGCTAATGCCACTGTTGAGCAAAACGAGCTTGTTAAAGTACTTGATTCAGATATTACAAGCATGAGCGAGCTATCGGTACAAAGCCAAGAAAATTTAAAAAACACCCTTAATGAATGTACTAAACTTAAACAACAATTTAGTGATTTAGAGCAAATGATTCAAAAGTTTAGAGTTTAAAGTATGCCCAAAAAATCATCAGCAGGACAAAGTTGGTTAAGCCTTATTAACATAGATAAGGTGTATAGTTCGGATAAACAGCGCCAAGCATTTTCACTATTCACCATGATAGCCATTGCTATTATTGTTATCTCCATGTTAGTGGTTTTTAACTACAAGGTGTATTCGCCTATTCTTACAACATCGTTAATAGCGGTTAATATTACCCTCATTAGCGGCACCTTTTATTTTATAAAAACTGCCAAACTAGAAATAGTTGCACTTATAAGTATGTGTATAGTGTTTATTATGTGTGTGGCCCTTACGTATACCGGAGGAAAAGAAAATACCGCGCTTTATTGGCTTATGTTTTACCCTGTGGTGTGTTTTGCCTCTTTAGGTGTAAAGCATGGCTGCAGGTTTGGCTTAGGATTATTACTGTGCTGCAGTGTTATTTTATACGGGCCTGATTTTGGGCAAGTTAACTATGGCAATGTTGAAAAGTCTCGGTTTTTAGCCTCTTTTACACTGGTGTTTATTTTTTCGTTTATAGGTGAGTATTTTAGGCATAAAAGCCATCTGGCAATTGCCGATATAACCCTTGCGCAAACGCAAGATGCCTACACAGATCAGTTAACAGGTGGTGCTAACAGGCGCTTTATTACTGCTCATTTTTTAAAATTAGCCGCTAAAAAACCCGAAAGCTACCTGCCGTTTTCTATTTTATTACTTGATTTAGATTTTTTTAAACGACTAAATGATACGTACGGTCACGATTTTGGCGATACAGTGTTGATTGAATTTACCAAACTACTTGATTCACAATTTCCAAACTCCGCAGTTAAAGCCCGTTATGGCGGCGAAGAGTTTGTTGTTATTTTACCTAAAGAAACAGCGCCAGTGGCTACAAAATTAGCCGATGATTTTAGACAATGTGTCGCAAAACAAGCTATTTTAACCACTAATAATAAACAGGTATCTATTACCTGTAGTATTGGTGTGGCACAGGTTGATAATGTGGAGTATTACAGCCGTGCACTTAAACAAGCAGACGAATACCTGTACCTAGCTAAAGAGCAGGGGCGAAACAAAGTTGTATCAAATCACACAGGAACACTATGACTCAAACTAAACTTATATATGTACACGACCCTATGTGTAGTTGGTGCTGGGGGTATAAACCGACGTGGTTAAAACTAAAAGCCGCATTAGCTTCGCAGCTAACTATAGAATACAAAGTAGGGGGGCTTGCTCCAGATAGCCAACAGCCCATGCCAGAAAATATGCGCGCCATGCTTGAAGGCACATGGCATAAAATTAGTGCGATGTTGGGGACACAGTTTAATTTTGATTTTTGGCAGATTTGTCAGCCAAGGCGTTCTACTTACCCAGCCTGTCGAGCAGCAATTATTGCCAGAGCGCATAATAAAGAACCACAAATGATAGAGGCAATTCAACATGCTTATTATCTACATGCTCAAAACCCATCTGATGAAAGTACCCTCATTAACTTAGCTGAAAAAATAGGCCTAGATAAACAACAGTTTACCGAGGAACTTTGCTCAGAGGCTTTGAATCAAAAATTACATGCGGAGTTAGCATTTAGTGCAAGCTTACCAATACAAGGCTTTCCTTCGTTAGTATTAATAACTGATAATAAAGCCATTGCAATTAAAATAAATTACACCGACCACCAGCAAACATTAAACACAATTAACGCTTTATTAGCTTAACAACTAGGGCGTGTATTTGCTGCTAAAATATACGCTTTTGTACAAAAACAACGATATAAGACGTAAATGTTACACCTGTAACAAAATAGACTTTTTTGCGCAACATGCCTGTCATTATTCCTCTATACAATTTCACTCATTGAAAATCTTTAGCCTAAAACAAGTCAGTTTAGGCTAAAACAACAAACTAGCAAATCCGCTAATTAACGAGTAAAGGTGTATGCGATGAAAGGCGTTAAACCATTGATCTTAGCTGGTATTGTAGCAGCAAGTGCTGCAGTACATGCCAATGATTTAGAAAAGGTTATCGATAAAAGCAGTGAAATTAATAAATCAGCTGCGCAATCACAAACAAAAATAGACAAGATTGCTGATTCAATGCAAGGACGTCTTCAACAGTTTAAAACCCTTAATAAAGAAATTGATGGTTTAACTGTTTATAACGCGCAATTAACTAAACAGTTAAATAACCAAATTGAAGAAATGGAGTCACTAAACCTTTCAATGGATCAGGTCTCTATTATTGAGCGTCAAATCACACCACTAATGCTGCGCATGATTGAAGGGCTTGAGCAATTTGTAGCACTTGATGTGCCATTTTTGCAAGAAGAGCGCACTAAGCGTATTAGTTCTTTAAATGCCATGATGGACCGTGCAGATATTAACTCAAGCGAAAAATTCCGCCGCGTATTAGAAGCATACCAAGTAGAAGTTGATTACGGACGCACTATTGAAGCCTACACCTCACTACTAACAGTAGACGGTAAAGAGCGTGAAGTAGACTTTTTACGCATTGGCCGCTTAGAGCTTATTTATTTAACACGTGATGGCAAGCAAGCCGGTAGCTGGGATGAACAAACAAAATCGTTTGTTACATTACCAGACTCAACAATTAGCCAAATCAACAAAGGTTTACGCATAGCACGTAAGCAACTTGCCCCAGATATGTTAACTCTGCCAGTACACGCAGCAGAATAAGAGGTTGAAAATGAAACTGTTTACTCAAATGACAAAAATGGCCCTTTTTGCTGCAAGCCTAAGCTTTGCAAGCACAAGTGTGGCTGCTGAGCCTATGGATTTAGACTCATTATTAAAAACACTTGAAGAAGGCAAATCGGCTCAAAGCGCACAAAACAAACAACGCGAACAAGAATTTATGGCGCGCCAAAACGAACAAGTGCAAATGCTTAACAATACACAAGCAAAACGTAATCAAATGCTTGTCGAGTCTGAGCGCTTAGAAACACAGTTTGAAGAAAACGAAGTAAAACTTGCTAACTTAACAGATACACTGTCTAAACGAATGGGTTCTTTAAAGGAGCTATTTGGTGTGCTTCAGCAAGTTGCAGGCGATTCTAGCAATAAGTTTGCTACCTCTGTGGTATCAGCTGAAATTGCGGGTCGTAGCACATTTATGGATGAGCTAGCACAAAAAATGGGCTCTACTTCAAAGCTTGCCTCTATCGAAGATATTGAAAAAGTATGGTTTGAGCTACAACGTGAAATGACAGAGCAAGGTAAAGTAAGCCGCTTTACTACCGATGTAATTGTACAAGGTGGTGAAAAAGCACAGCAAGAAGTGGTGCGTGTTGGTGCTTTTAACTTAATCTCTAACGGTAAATACCTAGAATTTAACCCAGTAACAAATACCTTAAGCGAGTTAAATCGCCAGCCTGTAGCGCGTTTCACTGCAACAGCAGATGAGTTACAAAACACTAAAAGCGGTGTTGTACAGTTTGCGCTTGACCCAACGGGTGGCTCAATTTTAGGCTTATTAGTGCAAGCACCAGATACCGAAGAGCGTGTGCACCAAGGTGGCACAGTCGGTTATGTTATTTTAGGTGTAGGTGTCATTGCTTTACTTATTTCACTTGAGCGTTTTTTCTCATTACTGATTATGGGCGGTAAAATTCGTCGTCAACTTAAAGATGATGTAGCACGCGATGACAACCCACTTGGTCGCGTAATGAAAGTAAAAGATCAGTTCCCTGATGTTGCCCACGACACATTAGAACTTAAATTAAGTGAAGCTATTTTACGTGAAATGCCAAAAGTAACGCGTAATTTAACGCTGATTAAAATCATCTCGGTGGTGGCACCGTTACTAGGTTTACTAGGTACAGTAACCGGTATGATCAACACCTTCCAAGCAATCACATTATTTGGTACAGGTGACCCTAAACTAATGGCTGGTGGTATTTCGCAAGCATTGGTTACAACGGTTTTAGGCTTAGTTGTGGCAATTCCTACGGTATTTTTATACACCCTACTCAATACACGCGCTAAAAACATATTGCTTACTATTCAAGAGCAAAGCGCAGGTATTATCGCACAGCGAAGCGAGAAGGGAGCATAAACCATGGTGCTATTGATTGACTCAATCAATGCTATCCGTGATTTTCTCGACACTGGTGGCCAAGTCCTCTTGGTCATCGGGGTGTTAATCTTCGCGATGTGGTTATTGATACTCGAGCGATTTATTTATTTTTTCAAAGGTTTTCGTAGTTACAAGCAAAACGTAAAAGCGCAGTGGAAAAACCGTGCAGAGCGCAATAGCTGGAATGCTGAGCAAATACGCCAGGCAATGATCTCTCGTGCCTCAATGCGTTTAGACACCAACTTAGCGCTGATAAATGTAATGGTTGCATTATGTCCGCTACTTGGCCTATTAGGCACAGTAACGGGAATGATTGAAGTATTTGATGTAATGGCAATTACCGGTACAGGTAGTGCGCGCTCTATGGCATCAGGTGTTTCTAAAGCAACTATTCCAACCATGGCAGGTATGGTTGGTGCACTTTCGGGTGTATTTGCCTCTACGTTTTTACAACGCAGAGCCAAGCGCGAAGTTGAACTACTACAAGACAGCATGGTTTTAGACCATTAAGTAACATTTTGATAAGTGGCTTATATAGTCGCTCATCCTAGGAGAATAAAAATGAGAGCCCCGTTAGGAAATCTATTACAAGAAGACGAAGCAGAAGAAATTAACATGACCCCAATGTTAGACGTTGTATTTATCATGCTTATTTTCTTTATTGTTACCGCCTCGTTTGTGAAAGAAGCCGGTATTGACGTAAACCGCCCAGAAGCCGCAACAGCGGTTAAAAAAGAACGCGCAAATATTTTAGTGGCTATTTCTGATACAGGCGAGATTTGGATTAATAAACGCCAAATCGATGTACGAGCAGTGCAAGCTAATATTGAACGCTTAAAAGCTGAAAACCCACAAGGGAGCGTGGTCATACAGGCTGATAAAAAAGCCACCACTGATATGTTAATTAAAGTAATGGATGCGTCGCGTGCTGCGGGTGCGTTTGATGTGTCAATTGCTGCACAAGATGCGTCTTAAGGGTTAGTCATGTTGCGATATTTAGTAGCATTAATAGTAGCGGGCGTAGTGACCTTTATGCTGTTTTTAGGCATGCAGGCACTGATCACCGGTGGTGAAGGTGCCATGTCGGAGCCAGTAAAAGGAAACGTTCTAGACTTTGTACGTTTGAAAAAAGAAGAAACAGTACAGAAGAAAGAACGTAAACCGCAAAAGCCACCTACTCCAAAAGAGCCACCACCGCCAATGGAGTCGCCGCAAATGCAAAATAATGATGCAAACGCGGCCAGCAATAATTTTGACTTTGGCGCCGATGTAGGCAGCGACGTTGACCTAGCAGGTGGCTTAGCGCTTGAAACCAGTGATGGTGAATATCTACCCATTGTAAAAGTAGCTCCTGTGTATCCGCGCCGTGCTTTGTCACGTGGTATTGAAGGCTACGTAATTGTGGAATTTACAGTAACTAAACAAGGTACTGTAAGAGATCCGCAAGTAGTAAAAGCGGTTCCTGAGTCACTGTTTGATAGAGCTGCGATGGATGCTGCACTTAAATTTAAATATAAACCGCGCGTAGTAAATGGTGAAGCCGTTGAAGTGGCGGGTGTTCAAAACAAAATATCTTTCCAAATTAATGGTTAATTTATCTTAATTGGATGAAATAGCGAGGCGATTATGAAATTACTACCTACAGCTAAAAATTTAAAGCTGGCATTATTTTGCACTGCCGCGATTAGTGCAAGTATTGTTGTGCCAAGTACACTAAGCCTTGTGCCAGGGCTAAACGTAGCCACTGCACATGCAGAGCAAAAAACAAAGCGTGTACCCGCATTGCGTGAAAAGGTTTATAGCCAACTCGCTCGTGCGCAAAAGCTTGCTGACGATGGCGATGTAAAAGGCGGCCTTGAAGCACTTGATAGCATTCAAGAGCGAGCGTCTAGTATGAACTCGTACGAAATCGCGATGATGCATAACTTTTATGGCTTTATTTATTACAACGAAAATGATTTACCTAAAGCGATTGCCTCTTTTGAAAAAGTGGTAGCCGAAGAGGCTATTCCAGAGTCATTACGTTTAAGTACTACGTTTAGCCTAGCGCAGCTTGCAATGGCAAATGGTGAGTATAAAAAAGTAATTGCGTTTTTAGATAAATGGGATGAAATAAATACCAAACCTATTACTGAAGGGTATTATTTACTTAGAGCGCAAACTTACTATCAGTTAAAAGAATATCCAAAGGGACTTGAGTACATCAATCAAGTTATTGCTCTTAGCGACAGCGAAGGTAAAACCCCTAAAGAAAATTGGCTGGTACTTCAGCGCGCTATGTATTACTCACTTAATCAAACAGATAATGTAGTTGCAGTACTTGAGCGCATGGTCAAACTTTACAATAAACCAGAGTACTGGGTTCAGCTAGCTGGTATGTACGGAGAAACGGGCAAAGAAAAAGAACAACTAGCAGTAATAGAAGCAGCTTATCAACAAGGCTTTTTAAAAACTAAGTCTGACTTAAGACAATTATCACAAACTTACCTTTATAACGGCCTAGCATACAAAGCGGCTAAAACAATGAGTGATGCGATAGAAAGCGGCGTTGTAGAAAAGTCAGCGAAGAACTATGCCTTTATTGCAGAGGCTATGATCCAGGCCAAAGAAGACGAAAAGTCGATTAGTTACTTTGCAAAAGCGGCTGACCTATCAGAGCATGGCAAGTACGATCAACGCTTAGCTGAAGTTTATGTTAACATCGAGCAATACGAAGAAGCCGCTGATGCTGCGCGTAAGGCGCTTGATAAAGGCGGTCTTGATTTTGAATCAAACGCCTACGTTGCGCTAGGTATGGCACAGTACAATATGCAAAATTTTGATGCGTCTATTTTAGCGTTTGAACAAGCCCAAAAGCATGATAAATCACAACGTTTAGCAAATCAGTGGATCAAATATGTGAAGCGTGAAAAAGTGCATGCGCAAACACTTAAAGCCGCGTTACTTTAACTTTTTACTCTAACGCTATTTTATACCAATAAAAGAGCGTTTACCTTTTTCATAATCGCAACACCAAAACCGCCTTAGGGCGGTTTTTTTCGTTGTTAAATTATTTAAGTTATTGAATTTAAGATAATTACTATTGTCATCTTATGGTTACCAAACTGTAACTACTTTGTCATATCCCTCCCGTATCTTATTTGCATCCGATAACTCAGGTCACCTTAATGCATGAGTATCGTGCCTTAAAGTGACTTAAGTTTTTTACTTAATGCACTAACAAAATAATTAAATACTTTAACGGAGTGAACAATGAAATTATCTGATTTATTCAAGGTCAGCCTAGTAGCAACTGCAATGACGCTAGCTGGCTGTGGCGGCGATATCGAAATTACACCTACTGTAAACGATAACAGCTCAACAACAGATAACAGTGTTAATAATTCAAACAATACCACTGGTTCAACAACTGAAGAAGAAGCTGTTTGTGCAAGCTACGAATCAGATGCAGGTACGGTAACAGGTGTAGTAAGCGGCATTGATTGTTTATACAACGACTCGTTTGCGAGCAAAACAATTTCTATCACAAGCAACATTACTTTCGCTGAGCTACCTGATGGCGGTGTTCACGTTTTTGAAGATGCATTACAAATTGGTGAAGACGGCAGCACAGTAGATGGCTTTGAAGTACTAGCAAATGGCCCGACAATGACTGTTGAACCAGGTGCTGTCTTAGCATTTGGCTCAGGTGAAGCAATTGTACGTATTGCACGTGGTGCAAAAATTCAAGCGGTAGGTACTGAAGAGAAGCCGGTTGTATTTACTTCTGCAAATGCGTTCGACCGTTTTGATACAGCAGGTGAAGGCGCACGCTACGCAGATTGGGGCGGTATCATTATTAATGGTAACGGTATTACTGACCAATGTACTGATGCAGAGCGTGACGGTGGTACGTGTAACGTAGCTTCTGAAGGTATTACAAGCTACTTTGGTGGTAACGATAATGCAGACTCTAGCGGTAATATTAAATGGGCTAAAATTTGGTACGCAGGTTCAGGCCCTCGCGTTGGTGGTGAAGGCGATGATTTAAATTCACTAACACTAAATGCAGTTGGCTCTGGTTCTGAGTTTGATTACCTACACATTCACCAAGGTTTTGATGACGGTATTGAAATTTTTGGTGGTGCTACAACGCTTAAACACGTAGCGGTAACAGATACACAAGATGATTCATTTGACTTTGACGCAGGTTGGCAAGGTAAAGCTCAGTACTTATTTATTCAACACGGTACTGTGACACTAAATGACGGCACTGTAGTTAACATGGGTAACAATGGCTTTGAGTCTGATGGTGTTAAAGGTTCTTCTACCGAGCAAGTGTCTCCATCTAATCCAACGGTTGCCAATGTAACGGTTGTAACTACCGATGGTAACTCGGTACGTGATGATGACCCTTCACAAGCTTACAAGTTTGATGACCAATTTAATTCAAGCATTTACAACACAGTTATCGTTAAGCAAAACGCCACTAACACGCAATGTATTGAGTTTTCAGGCGACGGTGAAGCACAAGCAGATAAAATCTCATTCACAAGTTCTGTAATGGCGTGTTCTGCAAACTTTACTGATACAGATACGTTTGCAAGCGGCCCATTAGCAGGTCAAACAAAAACAGCGTGGTTTGAAAATGACGGTGCTAACCAAATCTTAACTGATGATGTTGCAGTACTTGCAGATAACGGTTTTGCTACAAACACCGCAGCTAGCGAAGTAACGGTTACTGCAACAGACTTAAGCACAAGCGATTCATTCTTTGAAAGCGTAAACTACATTGGTGCAGTATCGGATCAGGATACAGACTCTAGCTGGTACAAATGGGTTGAAGCGGCTGTTACAGCAGCAAATGCTGACTAAATAGCAACACCCTTTATAACCTCTAATTAAAGGCGCCTTGTGGCTTGTTATTTAAGCGTCAGGCGCCTCTTTTGTATAACCTGATTAGGATTATCTCATGTCTAAAAAGCATAGACTCAATCATATTACCTGGGCAATTGGTTTAGGTTTAGTTGCTCAGTCAACCAGCTTAATTGCTGCCCAAGCCGATGAACAGTTAACAAGCGAACAAGAAATAGAAGAAGTTGTTGCTGTAGGTACGCGTTTACAAGGGAGCGCTGCGGCAGTTGTAGAAGAGCGTAAAAACCAAGCCTTTGTTGCCGATATTTTAGGCTCTGAACAGTTATCACGCACGGGCGACAGCGATGCTGCATCTGCGCTTCGTCGTGTAACAGGCCTAACGCTTGTTGATGGTAAGTTTATTTACGTTAGGGGCCTTGGTGAGCGTTACTCAAGTGCGCGTTTAAATGGCGCTTACATCCCAAGCCCAGATTTAACCCGTAACGTTATTCCGCTGGATATTTTCCCTGCCAGTATAATTGAAAGTATGGCCGTTCAAAAAGCCTACTCTCCAGACATGCCAGCAGCGTTTGGTGGCGGTAATATAGATATTAGAACTAAAACCGCACCGAGTGAATTTACAGCAGGTATTGAAGTGGGTGCAGGTTACGATACCGCATCGAGTGATGGATTTACTTACAATCGTAACGAAAATGGCATTCCGAGTGTTTTAACTGAAGCTATTTCTACCTACCGTGGTAATTTTGGTATTGGCAATATTGTTAGTAGTGAAGGTTTTGAAGATGGCGATTTAACGCGTGCAGAACAAGCAACCGCTGTTAATAACGCACTCTTAAAATCGCTTCCTCGCGATTATGAGTTAAAAGAAGAGTCTTTAGACCCGCGTTATAATATTAAAGCCCATTATGGTGATAGCTTTGAAGAGAGCTATTTTGGTGGCAAGGTTGGGTTTTTGCTTGCCGGTGCTTACAAAAGCGAATGGGATTTTGAAGAACGTTTTAGCTCAGTTATCACCCAAGATTTAGAAAACGAAGAAGGCAATATTGATTGTACAACGTCGTTAGCGACCAGTGATGATGTGAGTAACTCGTGTTACAACACAGTCAAAAATTCGCAAGTGACGACTGAAACCGAAAGCTATAACGGTTCATTAAGCTTGTCATATCGTTTAGGTACTCACAGTATTTCAGCTCAACAGCTTTACATTATTGATAATGAAGATGAATCTGAAATTGCTATTTCGCAAAGCCCTGCGGGTAGTTCTACGTTTAGTATTGCCGGTGATGGGATTGCAAACCGTAATCATGAGTTTAATTACGAAGAACGCCAATTAAACATTACGCAGTTTATGGGCCAACACACCTTTTTAGATTATTTTGGTATTGGTGCCGATTGGCAGTACACCGAAGCTAAAGCAACGACTGATATACCTACCAGTGCCGATTTTGAGTTTCGTGACACTTATAATAGTGATGGCAGTTATGCAGGCTCAACTATTACAGGGGATGATAACCGTGTAATTATGTCATACACCAATATGCAAGAGCGTGTTAAATCGTACGGCGGTAATTTAACCTTGCCACTTAGCTTTGAGCGTATGGAAGTTGAGTTTAAAGTGGGTTACGATTTTTCTGACAGAGCCCGAATATTTAATACCTCAAGCTTTGCTATAAACAATAGTGGTGGCTCTGGTATTTCAATAAACGACGGTAGCAATGATGCGCTTAATAATAGTGGCTTTTTAACTGACGACTTTATTGATAATAACGCTGTGTTAGTTGACTTTAATGAGCCAACTGCGCCTGATGCCGATGATTACATTGCTGCGCAAAAGGTGGATGCAGGTTATGCGTCTTTCGATGTGTTTTATGATCAATGGTTAAGAATAAGCGGTGGTATTCGTTATGAAGAGTTTAAACAAACTTCTATCGGTACATCGAGCCTTATTTTTGATGAAGACGATTTAAATACCTTTTACGATCCAGATAAAATTCAAGCAGGCTCTGTAATCACCGATGATTGGTATCCGGCACTGTCTATTACCTATGTAGGTGGCGATGATTACCAGGTACGCTTAGGTTATGGTGAAACAGTAGTACGCCCTGATTTTCGTGAAGTAGTGCCCGTTACGTATTATGACCCTTTGACCGATATTAGAACATTTGGTCGTACGGGGATTAAAAGTAGCCCAATTAAAAACTATGACTTACGTTATGAGTATTATGGACAAGCCGGTAATTCATTTAGCGTAGCGGCGTTTTATAAAGATATTACAGCGCCAATTGAAACAGTTTTAAACATTGGTGATGAAGATTACTCAGCATCGTTTATAAATGGTGAAACAGCAGAAGTATATGGTATTGAAGCTGAATGGCTACAAGACTTAACTTTTGTAAGTGAAGGCCTATTTACTAGCGGTAATATCACATTAAGTGATTCTGAAGCGTCTATTGACCCAGCACTTGCGGGTACATTAACTAATCCTAAAAAACGTATGACAGGCCACTCTGAGTATGTAGTTAATTTACAATTAAACTACGATTCATTAGATGGCATGCACAGCAGCTCATTAGTTTATAACGTTTTTGGTGAGCGAATTTTAGCAGCCGGTGTTGCTAATAGGGATGACGCGTATGAGCAACCATTTCACTCACTTGATTTAGTTTACACCTACTACCCAGATTTTAATTCTAAGATTAAGTTTAAAGTTAAAAACTTACTCGATGAAGATCAAGAGGTAACCCAATCAGACATTATAGTGCGCTCAAAAGAACAAGGTGTAACGTTTGATTTAAGTTACAGCTACGAGTTTTAATTTTAATCCCAAGGAAGGGGGATATAATAAAACCTAACTACCGATTAGCCCTGTATTTAATACAGGGCTTTTTTATGACTATGAAAAATATTTAAGTTTCGCTTTATTCACTAGTTTTAGGGCGCTTTGGGTGTTAGGTTTAATAAAAATTAATTCTCACGCAATGAATTTTAATTTTTAATGTATTAAGGCATCTTTTATGAATCAAACAGTGGAAAAAACAATGAAAAAAGTAGGATTAGTCGGTTGGCGTGGCATGGTTGGCTCTGTGTTATTAGAACGTATGCAACAGCAAAATGATTTTGCGCATATCGACACCACCTTTTTCACCACCTCACAAGCTGGGCAACTCGGCCCAGATATTGCGGGCGACGCAAAACCGTTACTCGATGCAAGTGATGTAAATGAACTTGCTAAAATGGATATTATTGTTACCTGTCAAGGTGGTGATTATACCAAAGCGGTTTACCCTAAATTACGCGAATCGGGTTGGGGTGGTTACTGGATTGATGCAGCTTCTGCACTGCGTATGGTTGATGACAGCATAATTGTACTTGACCCTGTAAATAAAGATGTTATCGAACAAGGTTTAGAGCAAGGCGTAAAAACCTTTGTAGGCGGTAACTGTACCGTATCGTTAATGCTACTTGCTTTAGGTGGCTTGTTTGAGCAAGACTTAATTGAATGGGTAAGCCCAATGACTTACCAAGCGGCCTCTGGTGCCGGCGCTCGAAATATGAAAGAGCTTATCGCACAAATGGGCGCTATTCATTCAAGCGTTGCCGAGCAACTAGATAACCCAAGTTCAGCTATTTTAGAAATTGATAAAATAGTGAGCGAAAAAATGGCTTCAAGCGATTTACCACAAGACCAATTTGGCGTGCCGCTTGCTGGTAGCTTAATTCCGTGGATTGACGTGCCAATGCCAAGTGGCCAGTCTAAAGAAGAGTGGAAAGCTCAAGTTGAAGCGAACAAAATTTTAGGCTCGTCTAAGCAGCCAGTACCCATTGATGGTTTATGTGTACGTATTGGTGCAATGCGTTGTCACAGCCAAGCCATGACCATTAAATTACGTGAAGACATTAGCGTTGAAAAAATTGAAGAAATTTTAGCTTCGCACAACGAGTGGGTTAAAGTTATCCCTAATGAACGTGATATCTCGGCTACTGATTTAACCCCAGTTAAAGTAACAGGGACTTTAAGTATTCCTGTTGGTCGTATTCGTAAATTAGCGATGGGCCCTAAATACATTAGCGCATTTACTGTAGGCGATCAGCTATTGTGGGGCGCTGCAGAGCCACTTCGTCGTATGCTGCGCATTATTGTAGACGGTGAATAATTTTTACATTTAAAACTATATATTAAAAAGGGTTAGCGTATTGCTAACCCTTTTTTTAGTTAAGCGGCATTGCATATGCTACTTTATTTTTCCCCTCATGCTTTGCTATGTACAAAGCTTTGTCGGCTAAATCTATAGCTTTATCAATTGGTGTGTTAACACACTTGATACTGATCACCCCAAAGCTTGCCGTAACATCTATACATTGCTTTTTGCATGCAATGGGCTTACTTGCAAGAGTTTCTCGTAATGTATCAGCAAACTTCTGTGCTTTTAATTCTGTCTCTCTGGCTATGAGTATGACAAATTCTTCTCCACCTAGTCGGGCAAAAATATCTTCTTTTTGTAAACACGCTTTTATACGCTGAGTTGCTTGAACTAACACCTCATCCCCTGCAGCGTGTCCAAATTCGTCATTGATATTTTTAAACGAGTCTATATCCCAATATATAAGGGATACATGCTGTTTACAGCTTAGATGAGCTTCAAGTTTTTGTTGGCCAATATCGTAAAATCCGCGCCTGTTTATGCATTTTGTAAGTACATCGGTTATGGCGAGTTTTTGCATCTCTTGGGCTAAGTCTGAAGCCATTATAAAAATAATAAACACCGCCATACCCACATGCGCAGTTGGGACCGTTATAAAGTTAATGAGTGTGTATAAGTCTAAATAAGTTTGGTTCACTTGGCTTCCTTGCATCAGCGCGATAGTGGCAGCAATGAATAAACATATTCCACACAAAGTGTAAGTAATGGCCGCACCAACTTCTGCTGGGAGCGATTTGGCTTTATGTTTTATTATAATTACGGCATTTACCAGCAGCAGTAAAATATCGTAATAAATATATAACGACATGAATAAGCCAACATGAACATTTATGGCTTTATAATAATAAACCGCGGCTAGAGTGATCACGGCTAATGCTAATAAATACTTTAAATT
The DNA here is from genome assembly GCF_030296835.1 of Pseudoalteromonas sp. MM1. Classification (NCBI taxonomy): domain Bacteria; kingdom Pseudomonadati; phylum Pseudomonadota; class Gammaproteobacteria; order Alteromonadales; family Pseudoalteromonadaceae; genus Pseudoalteromonas; species Pseudoalteromonas sp. MM1. The sequence continues at coordinate 588,181 of NZ_AP027923.1, forward strand.
AATAGGGCATCGAGCACGAATAGCGTGCCCGCATGTGCCTAAAATCACAGACCCCATAGAAAAGCTCACTCCCGTCATCCAATAAAGGGTATCTGAGTCGAAGTAGGGCCTTAATAAGATAGTGCCCCATTGGCACGCAGAGAGTACAAACGCACCACCCCAAAATAAAGCGTATGACTTTTTCCCTAGTGTAAACCACGCCATTAAAAAAATAACAGACCAAATAATACTGGTTAGTAAAAGTGTAACTAAAATAAAAAATATTGGACTCATAGAGGTATGTTCTTGTGTGAGTTACTTTTTAATGTAGTTGAGGTTGCTTATTAATTCGAGCAAAGCGCTGTTATTAAAGCATCCTATTTGTAAAAGTTTATGTATTACTTGTTTGTGTCTAATACATCTATATTACGTTTTTTGGTATAGCTTTTGCTGCCGTTATCGTATTACATCGCTTTTTGCTCGGTTTTAGCTGATTTGTGCGTATTTAGTTCACTTACGCCCGTAACATTTACTTATTCGAGTAATTAAGCCCCACAACAAGGATATAAAATGGCTTTTACTTTTAAGCATGCCCGAAATAAATGTTTGTCTGTTTTAGTTACTACAATTTTATTTTTAATTTTATTAAGAGCGGCAGCGCCTTATGCGGTTCAATATTATGTAAACCAGCAGCTAGAACAAACCCAAGGAATAACAGGACATGTTGGTGATGTAGATTTATATTTATATCGTGGTGCTTATGCGATTGACGATGTTGAAATTTACGCTGTAGATGCAACATCAGCCCCTAAACCTTTGTTGGCGATACAAACCCTTGATTTTTCACTTGCTTGGTCTGCACTTTTGAAGGGCAATTTAGTCACTAATATGGCTTTTACTCGCCCAGAAATTGTTATATACGATAAGGACCCATCAACCGCTGAGCAAAACCAACAAGTTAAAGACGAAACAACTTGGGTTGGGCTTGCTAACGACTTAGTGCTTTTTTCAATCGATACCTTGCGTATTAATAACGGTAAAGTTTCGCTAGTTAATGCGACAAACGACGGCGAAAAACCCACGTATATTTCAAACATAAATGCTGAGATTAAAAATATAACCAATGCCCAAAACCTTTCTAAAACGCTAGTCACCAGTTTAAATGTAGAAGGTGCTTTAATGGGAGAGGCTGCACTTATCTTAAACGGGAAGTTAGACCCTTTTAGTGAACAAGCTAATTTTGATTTTAATGTTGAGGTACAACGTTTTTCGGTTAAAAATCTCGAAACTGTTTTTAAAGTGTATACCCCATTTGATATTGAGGCCGGTGGTATTGATGGTGCAATGGAGCTTGCAGCTAACAACAATAACTTAAATGGTTATGTAAAAGCCGGTGTACACAATTTAAGTGTTTTTTCGTGGCGTGAAGACATTGAAAAAGATGACGACGGCCTATTTACTGCTATTTTTGAAGGCAGTATTGATTTACTCAGTTCGTTATTAGAAAACGATGACTCTAAGCTGGTGGCTGCTCGGGTGCCGATAGAAGGGCAGTTAGATAATGCTGACGTTTCTACTTTTGAAGCGGTGGTATCGGTTTTAAAAAATGCGTTTTTTGAAGCGTTTAAAATGAAGGTTGATAATGTTATTTCGTTTGAAAGCACACAAAAGCAGCAAGATGAGTAACCAAAAGCCCTTTGCATTAACTCAATGCAAAGGGCTTTTTAAGTTTTAGCTATGAGTATTTTTATTACCCAATAACGTTTTAAGCTCAGCTATTTGCGCTTGAAGCTCAATAACCTGTCCTTGTGTTGCCGGAAGAGAGCTATTATCTGCTTTGAGCTCACGGGCACTGCGATGCTCTTCGCTCATCACTTCTAAAATGGCACCTACCATCATGTTTAAAAACACAAATGCGGTTAAAAAGATAAAAGTGAGATAGTAAATCCAGCTCAGCTCGTACACCGCCATGGTTTCGTACATAATGTCGGTCCAATCTTCAAAGGTGGCTATTCTAAATAGCGTTAACATTGAAATGGATACGTCTTGCCAAAGCACGGGGTTAATATCGGCAAACATCATGCTGCCCATAGCTGCGTAAATATAAAAAATAACAAACATAAGCAGCGCTATGTAACCCATTTGCGGTATAGCTTTAAGTAATGAATTTACAAGTAAGCGCAGCTCGGGGATCATTGATACTAAACGCAGTACCCTAAATATGCGCAGCAATCGAGCAAGTAACATGGTTGAGCCCGCAGCTGGGTACAAGCTGCCAAGTACAATAATGGTATCAAATATATTCCAGCCCTTTGAAAAAAAGTCTTTTAATCCTTTACTTGCAATAAAGCGAATAATTAACTCGATTAAAAAGAACGTTGTTATTCCTACATCCATCCAATTTAGAATAAATTCTACAGTGGGGTGAAGAGAATAGGTATGAGCACCTACGGTGAGGGCAGAAACAACAATGACAGCAATAACAAATGATTGAAATATCTTGCTTTTGTCTATACGCTGAAACAGCTTTTGTAACTGCGACATCATAATTATGGGTCCTATGCAAAGTCAGGTTTTTATGACGCTAATATACAATAATATTGTTGCTTTCGATAACGAAAGTGTAAGGAATTCTAATGTTAATCAGCCAAATAACTAAAAGTGCATTGCTGTTTGTGGGATTTTCGGTACTTGCAGGGTGCAGCTCCGACGCTCGCTTTCATGAAATTCAATCGGCACGTTTAGATGAATGTAATTATAAAGCCGATAAAGAGTATTATGAGTGCCTTAAAAAACAAGATAAAAATTTTGAAGAATATAAAAAACAACAAAGTGAGCAAACACAATAAGTTATGACAAAAACACAAAAATTGCGCGACAAACAAATACGCCAAGCCCTCACTAACGCCTGTGAGCAAATAAAAGCGACTCATTATGGCTTTGCCTATTTAACTCACACCGTTGATTTAAAAAATGAAGCAAAGTCACTAAAAATAAGCTGCTATTTTGAAGATGATGTAGCCTATCACGACACCGAGGCGCATTTCTCTCAGCTAGTCGATATTATTAACGCTGAACTTAGCAAAATAAGCTTACCGGTAGCGGCTAAGCAAGTAGCGTTTTTAGTTGATTAACATTGGTTTGCCTAGCTATGGACGGTATAATTACCAAAATTATTTTTAGGATATAAAGCATGGCTGTTCCATCGCGTTCGCAAATCACACCAGGTACAACCGTAAATATTGTATTAAAAGAAGATCAACGCAGCGGCACATTAACCCAAGGTGTAGTTGAGCGTTTATTAACTAAGTCACCTAATCACCCGCATGGTATTAAAGTACGCCTAGAAGACGGTCAAGTTGGTCGAGTAAAAGAGATTTTAGAATGACAGTGTTAACTGAGCAGGAATTTTGGGATTTAGTGACCACGCCTGAGTTAGGGCTCGACCCTCAAAGCGTAAGCGACAATTTAAAAGCTAAACTGAGCGAGCTTACTGACGAGCAGCTTATTGCTTTTGATAAATTTTTTGGTATTAACATGCGCAAATCTTTTACCTGGGATTTGTTCGGTGCCGCATTTGTTATGGCCGGTTGTAATGACGAATATGGCTTTAGCGAATTTAGATGTTGGCTTATATCGCGCGGAGAAGCCGTATTTATTAACGCATTGAATGATGCTGACTCACTTGCACAGTGTTCACCGGTGTATTATTTAAATGAGCAACCTTACCCTTATATTGATGAATACGATTTAATTGCGGGTTTACTTTATGAGCAGCGCAACGACGACGAGTTGCCGTTTGTTCCATCAGGCGAGCAACCTGCAGGTAAACGCTTTAAAGACAAACCTAAATTTTTAAAGCAAAGCTATCCGCAATTATTTGCAAAATACTGGCAGTAATACAAAGTTATTTACATTCAAGATGGTGATATTTAGTGCCATCATCTTGAATTTTCCTTTCACAGTTGTTTACAATCGTACCCATTTATTCACTTTTTTAAATGACTCTATGTTAATAATTATGTTACATTAATGTGTTTGTAAATGAACAAACACTGAATAGTAACAATATACGACATAGGAATGTTATGTATAAAACACTCTCATCAGGATTGATAGCGTTTTGCTTTTTAAATTCGCTAAGTGCACACGCGGCGGTTTCGCAACGAGTAAACAAATCATCTTTATCAGAAGTTAACTTACTTTTAAATCAAAGCGTAGGTTTAACTAACAAGGCGTCCACACACTCTTACTTTATTGAGTTAGATACTCCTCAAGCTTTCAATGTAAAACAAACACGCTCATCAGCTAAAAAGATGCAGCAGTTTTTTGCAGGCGTACCTATTTGGGGGGCAGCAAATACAGGTGCAACCTAGCAATCAACACATAAGTGGTTTTTTTGCGAAAAACATCGATGCTGTATCTTTAAATAAAACGGCTAATAATCAGTTTGATGAACTTTCTGCGGTTAAAGCTATTTTAGTAAACGCTAAACTTGATGAATCTACTGCATATCAAATATTAAACAACCAACGTTATGTTTATATTGATAACGGAGTCGCACATTTTGTTCGCTTAGTCGAATTAAACGTTGTTGATAATGGCGTTGAAAAAAAGCCAATAGGTTTGGTAAGTGAATCTGATTACAGCGTATTTAAACAGTGGGATAATATTAAAAGTGTTCATGGTACAGGCCCTGGCGGTAATACAAAAATAGGGCAGTATGAATACGGAACTGATGTTGAGGCACTGGATATTACGCAACGTGGTGAGTTGTGTTTTTTAGAAAACGACAAAGTTAAAACCGTCACTATGGAATCGGGTTTTGAGCCAAGCGAAGCTTACTCTTTTGCCTGTGATAGAAATACTTATAAAGAAGTAAATGGTGCTTATTCCCCCCTAAATGATGCCCATGCATTTGGCACAGCTGTATTTGATATGTATCAACAATGGTACAACACAGCCCCACTTACTTTTCAATTGTTGATGCGTGTTCACAGTGGTGACAACTGGGAAAATGCAACATGGAATGGTCAGGCTATGACCTTTGGCGATGGTGCTGATAGGTTTTACCCGCTGGTTTCACTTGATATCGTATCTCATGAGGTTAGCCACGGTTTTACCAGTCAAAACTCTAATTTAATTTATGCAGAACAATCAGGCGGTATAAACGAATCTTTCTCTGATATGGCGGGTGAAACAGCCGAGTATTTTTTACGCGCAGAGACTGATTGGTTATCTGGTGCTGATATTTCAAAAACAAGCCCGGCACTTCGTTATTTTGAAACGCCATCACTAGATGGGCTTTCGATTGACCACGCAAGTGACTATTACTCAGGTATGGATGTTCACTTTAGCAGTGGTGTGTTTAATCGTGCTTTCTTTTTACTTGCGAACACTGATGGTTGGAACCCTAAAAAAGCGTTTGAAATAATGCTTTTTGCAAATCAAAACTATTGGGTTAGCGCTAGTGATTTTATTGATGGTGCCTGTGGCGCTATAAATTCTGCCATTGATTTAAGGTATGAAGCTAACGATGTGATTGCCGCGTTTAATGAAGTCGGTGTTACTTGCGATAACATTCAGTTTATAGATGCCGATGCTGATTTAATGGATGATAATTGGGAGCTGCTTTACGGATTAGATCCAAGTAATGCTGATGACGCTGGACTTGACTTAGACCAAGATGGTTTAACAAATCTTGAAGAATATTTAGCGAATACTTTCCCTAATGCAACGGATACCGATTCAGATAATCTATCAGATTATGATGAAATTAATGTATACCTTACTGAGCCTAACAATGCAGACTCCGACTTTGACCGTATGCCTGATGGCTGGGAAGTTTCGTTTTCATTAAACCCATTAAATGCAGGTGATGCCCAACTTGATTTAGACTCAGACTCGTGGAGTAATGTAATCGAGTTTTTTGGTAACAGTGACCCTACAGATGCAAGCTCTGAGCCAACCGTTTTTCCAGAAACAACCTTCAGTTTTGATGATGCTCAAGTACCCAGTTTGTTTATTTCGTCGAACGTACAGACACCTTGGTTAACAACTGAGTATGGTGGTCGCTCTGGTTTTGTGTTGACTAATAACGACATTACAGACAACCAATCAACCAGTGTTGAGTTTAGCTTTTTAAGTGGCGAGCAAAGTTATGTAAACTTTAGCTACGCGCTAGACACAGAAGTTGGTTATGACTACTTTAGTGTATACATAAATGGTTCACTTGTTTTAGATGAGTCAGGAATTAGCGAGTGGAAAGCGGCGTCTTTCCAAGTTCCTACAGGGCTTAACACTGTTAAGTTGACCTATTCTAAAGATGTATCTGTTTCTACTCCTGCAGATGCTGTATATATAGATAATTTATACATAGGGCCTAACTTTCCTGATGTTGATAATGACGGTATGTCTGATTCTTGGGAATTACAGCATGGCCTTGATATAAATAACAGCGAAGATGCATCTTTAGATGCTGACGCGGATGGCTTATCTAATCTTTTAGAATTTTTAAATGCAGGTTTACCAAATAATCCTGATACAGATGGCGATACATTACCCGATGGGTGGGAGTACAATAATAGTTTAGATTTAACCAGTTCGTCAGATGCAGCTGAAGATGCAGATAATGATGGGTTTTCAAATCTAACTGAGTATTTAGCAAATACAGACCCGCAGTCAGATACTTCTTTCCCGGTTGCTTTAAACCTCACTACCTCCTTTGAAGGCTCTGCACTACCTAGTTGGATGGTTGAAGCTGAAGGTTCTAGTGCTCCTTGGTTTATTACGAATGATTTTGCGACCGATGGTATACAAAGTATTCGCTCAGGCGTTATTAGTGACTCACAGTATAGTAGCTTTACCATAACAGGCTTATTTGAAGAGAGTGTATTAGCATTCGATTATAAAATTGAGTCTGAATTTTGTTGTGACTTCTTAAGTATTATCGTTGATGGGCAAGAAGTTTTTGGGCGTAGTGACTTAAATAATTCAAATACTGCAGAGGCAACGTCTGTTTTGCTTAATTTAAGTGAAGGACTGCATAATATTGAATTTAAATACTTTAAAGATAGCTCTGTCTCAAATGGTGCAGATGCTGTATGGCTTGATAATTTTGCTTTATTTTCTCAAACTGATTTAACCGATACTGATAACGATCAATTGCCAGATTACTGGGAGTTAGTAAATGGATTAAATCGTTTTGATGCAAGTGACGCTTCATCAGATGCTGATAGTGATGGCCTTTCAGCCCTAGAAGAATTTAACCTAGGAACTAATCCAACTTCAGCTGATACAGATAGTGATGAACTAAGTGATGGCTATGAGGTAAGTAACGACCTTTTACCTTTAGATGCTGCAGATGCTAATTTAGATTACGATGAAGATGGTTATACAAATATTCAGGAATTTTACTCTCATAGTTTAGCTAATGATGCTACATCCTTAGTGCAATCTTTCACGCATTTAAATGAAAGCTTTGAAGACGGGCTTCTTCCTTCTATGTTTACTGAACTTGCTGTTAACTCTTGGGAGTGGCAGGCTAATACAAGTTGGTCAACTCAAGGCGATGCAAGTCTTAGCTTAGCATTAACGCCTAGTAGCAAGGTAGGTGGTTTTGCCATTGCGGGGTTATTTGAAGCCGGCTTTATTAATTTAGACTATTTGGTTTACAACTCTTCAGCATTACAAATAAGCTTAAATGGTAGCCCTATAGATGTAAATCGTGGTAGCCAGTCTCGTTTATTGTTACCGATAGATGATGGTTTTAACATTATTAAAGTTAAATATGAGGACGCATACCTTCAGCAGCAGCCGTTATCTGTTGATAATATAACTTGGAGTGCTGAAATTGACATTACCAGCGACTATGATTCGGACGGTATCCCTGATTTTTGGGAAGCAGAGTATGGTTTAAATGCGCTAGATGCCAATGATGCTAGTTATGATGCCGACTATGATGGTTTAACTAATTTACAAGAGTTTCAGCTTTCGGGTAACCCGCTTAGCTCAGATTCAGATGGCGATGGCATTGAAGACAGTGAAGATAGCCACCTAAATGATGCAAGTCTTGGAGAAAACATTGCCCCTGAGTTTATATCAAGCCTTGAGCCTATTACGCTTGAGGCTACCTCTGAAAATACTAATATTTCACGTCTTTATGTTCCTGAAGCCACAGATAATGGTCATTTAGAGCCTCAAGTATATACAAGTTCAGGGTCTTACTTTCCACTAGGTGAGCACCAAATTACATGGATTGCACGTGATAATGTTGGCAATGAAACAGCGGCTATTCAAACAGTTACACTAGTTGATACAACGCCTCCAGCTTTACAGCAATATCATTTTGATGTGTATGGTAATACATTAGCTGCGATACAAAATGCTATTTTGGACAGTGGTGTTATTTTTGACAATGTATCAGGAATAGCGCTTATTGAAATAGACGATAGCTTTGTATTTAGAACGGGTAATGTGCCAATTCCTGTTTCTGCTGTTGATTTTGCAGGTAACCGTGTATCGGGTGAAGTAATAGGGATGATCCATCCTGAAATTAGTATTCAGCCTATTACGTATGTGTACGAAAATGGTAATGTACTTGCCGATATATTTATCAGTGGTCCTAGTCCATATGGTTACGCTGGCTTTTATTTGAAGACTAATAATAGTACACAGTACATTCGTACTGATGGGCATGGTCCTATTAAAGTTGAGGTAGCGCGCGAGTTTTTAGCAAATTCAACAAATATTAGTGTTTTATCTAGTGGTAATGCCTTTATAGGCAAAAACGATAACAGCCAGCTAGTGTACTTAAGTGAAGCTGCCAAGACGGAATTTATTACTGATTTTTATCAAAATGGTAAAGCAGTTAATAAAACTATTCAGCGTTCTTTACCTGACTTTAATGCCACCATTAAGTTAGTAAATTTACCTAGTACAGGTAGTGATGTATCACTTGAGCTTATTGGCCCCGCAGGTGTTGATTTTTACATTTATAAAACAGCTGATTCACAGTGGGATGTTTCATTTAGTGCAAATCTTTCTGAGCAAACCAATAATATAGATTTAACTTTACGTGTAAAACAAGGTGATGAACTACTAGCAACTAAGCAAACTAGTTTACGTATTGTTGATAGCGTTATATTTGATGACACTGAGCTAGATACTGATGGCGACGGTATACCTGATATTGAGGAAGGGGTAGGTGATAGTGATAAGGATGGTATTGCTGATTACCTAGATAGCACTTCTACGACTAATACTGCTATCTTAGCTTCAGGTGATAGTGCTCACAGTATTGATGAGTTTAATCACTTAGCTGTAGGTCGCATCAAAGAGGCTCTAGCAGCGGGTTATATTGCTGATATGTCTATTTCTGAACAGGCGCTTAGCACTTATTTCTCAGATTTAGATATAATAGAACCTCACTTCCAAGCTAAAAGTGACGTAATTAACCTTCATGTTACCTTGTCTAATTCATCAAACACCGCAGAAATTGCACTACCTGAATATGTAAATGCAATTTTAAGCTCAGATATGCAAGTAAGGGTACTAACCGCGGCTGGTTGGCAGTCAGCCACTGTATTATCAGGTAATGTATATGAGCAAGTGTGTTCACGTTGCTTTAGCTTTGCAATCGCAGATGGTAGCGCATTCGACCTTGATGGAGAGGTTAATGGCGCTATTGAAGTTGTGGCAAAATTAGCGCAAGAGAGTCTAAATCAAGCGCCTGTATTAAATGTAGATATGCCTCAAGCGATAGAAGAGCTAGCTACTATTGAGCTTGATGCCTCTGGTTCTACTGATCCTGATGGCGATACGTTATCTTACGAATGGCGCGTTGAGCACCCTCAGTTATCTATTACAGCTGCGGACACTCAAGGCAAAGCGGTTCTTACAGTGGGTGAGTTTGAGCAAACGGTTGATGCGGATATTATGTTGGTAGTATCTGATGGCTATGAGCAATTTACGCAAGTATATACCGTTAGCTTTTTACATGTTAATCAACTCCCAAATGTAGAATTAAGTACATCTTCGGTGTCGGTTAAAGAAGGTCAAGAAGTTTCAGTGACGGCGTCTGCAACCGATAAAGAGTCTTCAACGCTTTCTTTTAAGTGGGTTCAAACAATGGGTGTAGAAGTTGCGATTAATGATACTGACTCCAGCACACTTAAGTTTACAGCGCCAAGTGTGTCGCAAACTACAGAGCTAGGCTTTAAGCTTGTTGTATCAGATGGTGAAGGTGAGACTGAGCAAAGTTTAACTGTTACTGTTACTAATGCATCGGGCACAGGTAGTGAAAAGAGTAGTGGCGGTGGCTCATTAGCCTTCATGTTACTGCTTTTAGCACTTTCTGTTGTGTATAGAAGAGCGCAGTGTTTTAAGTAACACTTACTAATAAATACATTCTTATATTTATAAAAGCCTCTTGATGTATTCAAGGGGCTTTTTGCTTTATGAACTAAATGTATTTTAAGTGAGTATAGGTAGGAGTGTGTTATGCTATTTTTACCAGTAATGAGTTGGGATTTTAATGAGTTATCGTAAAGTTTTATTATGTTTGAGCTGTTTATTTTTAAGCAATGTACTTTTTGCAAACACTGCTACGCCGAGTAATAAGAGCCGTTTTATTCCTTTATTAAAAACAATGCTAGGCAATTATAAGGTGGTTTCAGCAAACTCTTCGCTTTGTGTTAAAAGTCAATTGAGTTTAATAAACCCAGTCTACCCAGACGCGGGCTTCAAATTAGGCGAGCATATCGCGTTTGAAAGTCTGCATAACGGCACACGTACCACTAAAAAACCTGACTTTTGCTTTGTAACCAGCTCGTATAAATACAAAAGTGATGGTGTAGATAACAGCCTAAGAATGAGTCGCTGTGTTGATCCCGTTAACGAAAAAACCATTAGGCAAAGTATAGAATTTGTGAGCCCTACCACTGTTAAATACACCCTTAATGATCCACAAGTACAATGTACCTTTGAAAAACAAGTCGATTGAACACAGCGTTTAATTTGTAAAGGCAATAGCGCGCTTATTCATAACAGTAAATTTTAGGTATATCGTGCCAGCGAGTCGTGTACTGGGGCGATAAGTGATCTCTGTTCATATGCCAGCCTTGGTTTAATTTGCTGCTGGCTAGAGTGAGTATACCTTTTCCGTAGCGGTTGTTTATTGTATCAAGACACTGCATTAATTTAGGGTTATCGGCACTTTGGTTAAATAAATCGTTTTGCTGGTACTGCACCGGGGTAAGCTCTAAGGCGCCTACACCACATTTATAAAAGCGTACACCTGGCTGGTAAATATGAGCAAACACTTCTGATACAGCATTGGCCATTACGCAGGTATCGTTAGTGGGGGTGGCAAATTTATATATAAACGACTTTTTACAATAGCGGTCTTCGTGTTTGCCCGTGGCGGCAAATATATAAAGTTGTTTTGCTAGTGAGCGCTGGGCTCGTAGTTTACTTGCCACTGTGGTTACGTGGTTAATAAGGGCGGTTTTAAGTGCAGTTGGCTCACTGATCCGCTCACCAAAGCTGCGAGTAGAATATATTTCTCGTTTATCTTGGCGTACATCGTCCCAGGTTAAGCACGCTACACCATTTAGCTCACTTACGGTACGCTCCACCACTACGCTAAACGCACGACGCATGGTTTTAGGATTTTGCTGTGCCAGATCCCACGCGGTATGTATGTTCATTATGTTAAGCTTTTTAGCTAGGCGCTTTCCTATGCCCCACACATCGGCGCAGCTCATTCTTTGTAAAATAGCTTGGCGGCTTGGCTCGTTATCTATAACGGCTACGCCATCAAACCCGCTTAGCTTTTTAGCT